>JAHQWX010000495.1 GCA_029856375.1 Promethearchaeia archaeon
TCCAGTTTCTTCAACATGGTCCTTGTAATTTAATCCTAAACAAATAATCTTAGTAGGATTAATCTCAATGTCCCCAATTAACATAAATATACCTAAGAATCAGTATTTATAATATCTTTTGAAACGAATAAGAAATTCATACCCGGACAACGACGCCAATCTGCTTCAAATTTGCAATTTTTACAGATTTTAAGGACTCCATAAGTGTGATAACCGTTTAAGAAGAGCAATAACACGAAGAATGTTAAGCAAAATGTTAAGAAATTTACAAGGAAATCATTCGGCAATGTAAAAATACTCCAAAATAGAAACGCAGCTCCTATTCCAATGGTTATTTTTGAGAGGATCTTTATGGATTTTCTTTCCGTTAATCCGAATACGCTGAACAAAAATGTGGAGAGAAACAGAATTGAAAAAATTAAGAAATCCCTTGGAGATAAAATAACTGTCAAACCGATCAATGGTAAAACAATAATCGTAATAATAGCTGCTGGATATCCAATAAAGCAGCCTATGCAAAAATCTACGCTTTTTATTTTGAAAGTGTGGTCGTCGGCAAACTCTTCGCATAACGGATGGTGCCTTAAGAGGATTGGTTTTATCTTGTTATATGATAATTTAATTCTTTGTCTAAATGTTTCTTTGGAATCTTGCGGATTCTTAATATTTTCAAAGTCCAATATTTTTCAAAATTAAGAAGTGAATTATGAGTTAAAAATTATTTAATTAATTAAAAGGATTTCACCCCATCTCCCCCTCATGAGAGATATCAATAATATTAATTTGGTCAGAGTAATTTTTAAATTTTTAACCTATAATTTTATTAAGCCATTAATGTTGATTTTATTAAAGCATTCTCCAAGATATTGAATAAATTGCATTCTCAGTTTTTCACGGAAATAAAGGAAAAAGGTTTAACAGACGAAATAATCAGAAGATTTCGAGATATTATTTACGAGTTTTATAAAAAAAATAAACGAAAATTACCTTGGAGAGAGACGAAGATTCCTTATTACATCTTAGTTTCAGAGATTATGCTCCAGCAGACTCAAGCAGAAAGGGTTATCCCAAAATATAAGCAATTCTTAAAAGCGTTCCCTAACATAGATTCGCTTGCGAAAGCATCGCTAGACGATGTTCTTAAGTTATGGCAAGGTTTGGGTTATAACAGAAGAGCTATATCCTTGAAAAAAGCCGCAGAAATTATTGTGCAGAAATTTAATAGCAAAATTCCATCAAACATCGTGGATCTAGAATCTTTACCGGGTATTGGAAAAACTACTGCCTGCGAAATATCGAGTTTCGCGTTCAACACACCGACGGTATTTATAGAAACAAACATAAGAAGCGTTTTTATTTATTTCTTTTTTCCTAATCGTGCTAACATAAAAGACTCCGAAATTCTGCCAATTGTTAAAAAAACGGTTGATATGTCGAATCCAAGAGAATGGTATTACGCATTAATGGACTATGGTGTAATGCTTAAGAAAAAATTTCCCGATTTAAATAAAAAAAGCGCTCATTACCAAAAACAAGCACCTTTTAAGGGATCAAATAGACAAATTCGTGGTTTAGTACTAAAAACCGTGATAAACAATCCAGGTATAAAAGAGAATCAGATCGTACAGAAGTTAAAAATAAAACTATATCGACTTAATAAAGTACTCCTCCAGTTAGAGAAAGAAGGATTCATTATAAAAAAGAAGGGAACTTATATTGTAGCGAAATAATGTTCGAGCTAGATTTTTAACGGTTACTAGAAGGAAGATTCGGGAAATATTTATCAATTAATGCGGTTGCATCCGAAAATTTCGATGTATCACTAACAGTATTAATCAATTCCTTCTTATGAATCCTTTCAAATTCATTTGTGAATTGTTTAAGAGAGCGCTTTAAAAATTGTGAACTTTTCGAAGATATTAGCCCAGCAACGACATTGTCTGTCTGGTCAAATGTTAATTTTCCTTGCGTTAAGTTCACTCCTGTTATTTCGCTCTCTGTTAGAATGGTTTTACTCATTTTTTGAAAAGCGGAAATTAGGCCTGATAGCAAATCTTCGTTAAGTTCTGTAGCGAACCACCGGTGATAAAATAAAGGTACTCCAGATTTTTTATGAACGATTAACAATTT
>JAHQWX010000496.1 GCA_029856375.1 Promethearchaeia archaeon
AATCTATCTGCTCCATACGAGTCGCCTAAATCCACGATTAATTTTAAAAGTTTTGAAAGCATTTCTCCTTCGTTACCTGAGAGAATCTTCTCTTCTTCTTTATCTAAAAAAATTGCATTTCACCTATTTTTTTAACTTCAGAGTAATGTTTAGATTATAGATTAAATAGAGATATAAAAAAATTCAACACTTGTCTTTATTTAATTTAACATTTTTAAGAGATAAAAATTAAAAATTATAATCATGAAAGCTATTGTTTTTGAGTATAAACTCCGTAAGTTGGCTCTAAGCCGAATTCTCGGTATTTTTGGATTAAAATACTATCTCACGAAATATGGATGTATTCAATATAAAGAAGTTCCTGAACCTGAGCTTTTAGCTGATGATTATGTTGTGATTCGCACGCATTACTGTGGAATTTGCGGGAGCGACACTAAACAATCCTTTCTCGATGGGAACATGGACAATCCAATGACGGCGATTATATCTTGGCCACAAATATTGGGGCACGAAGTAGTTGGTCCAATCGAGCGCGTAGGAAAGAAATCAAAATTAAAGGTTGGTGATAGAGTTGTTTTAAATCCATGGTTGAGTTGTCTCCCTCGATGTATTAGTCCTCCTTGTAAAAGTTGTCAAGAAGGAAAAAATACCCTTTGTCGTAATTTTAAAAAAGGTATTCTTGCACCAGGAATTCATACAGGAAATAGCGCGACTGCTACCGGAGGATTCGCGGAACTCGTACCAGCTCACGGCTCAATGGCAATTCCAGTTCCCGATAGTTTAACTTGGAAGCAAGCGGTCCTTTCCGATCCCTTTTCAGTAGCACTTCATTCGATTTTAAAGGTGCGTCCGCAACCGGGATCAGTCTGTGTTGTTTATGGTTGTGGGAATTTAGGACTATTAACTGTTGATATTCTTAAAAATGTGTTTGAGGACCTAACTGTTCTCGCAATTGCTCGTTTCCCACAACAAAAAGAAATGGCTAAAAAATTTGGGGCAGATCAAATAATCGATCCTTTCCCCGCAAACAAAGTCATTGAAAAAATTGGGGATTATTTAAATTGTGATGTATATTATCCCAATAAAAAAAGGCCTTGGCTTATTGAAGGTGTAGATTATTTGTTTGATACGGTCGCTTCAAAAGAAACTCTAGAAACTGGAATAAGAATAACGAAAGCAAGAGATCGAACTCGTCCAGGTTCGGGTACCATAGTGGTAACTGGAGTCTCGTCTCCGAAAAGGTACGAATGGACGCCGATCTATTTTAAAGACCTCCGAATTATCGGAAGCAACGCCTTTGCAGTAGAAGAATTTGAAGGACATCGCGAACACGCGTATTATCATTATTTCCGATTTCTCGAAGAAGGTCGCGTGGATCCTTCTGAAATGGTAAGACATGTATTCCCAGCCACTCAATATCGAGATGCGTTAGTCGCTACTCGAAATCAAGGAAAATCAGGAGCAATGAAGGTGGTGTTATCATATGTTAGTGATAAGGAGGGAGAAAATTAATGTCGGGAAGTGAAACATCTCAACTAATGCCGGCCCTGACATTTGAGATGAAGATATGGAAACTGATCAAGAGTAAATTACGAGGAATGAGAAAGCCTAGTGGTTATTGGAAGCCAGGAGGAGCTGTCGAATTAAAGCAGCTTCCTGTACCTTCGCTCGTTTCAGACGATTGGGTAATTGTAAAAACAGCGCTAAGCGGTATTTGTGGTAGCGATATGAAGGAAGTTACTTTAAGCGGCGCCATTGATAATCCATTAAGAGGATTTATCACTTTTCCTCAAATTATGGGACATGAAGCTACAGGAATTATAGACAAGGTTGGTTCGAAAGTAAAAAAAGTAAAAGTGGGCGATAGAGTGGCAATTAGTCCTTGGTTGCCATGTGCTCCAAGAGGTATCAGTCCCGAGTGCCCACGATGCCAGCAGGGCGACTTTACCCATTGCAAAAACTTTCAGAGAGGAAATCTACCAACTGGAATGCATCTGGGAGTCGCAACAGGATTTGGAGGATACGCTCCCTATATTGCTGTGCACGAATCCCAATGTTTTAAAATTCCCAATGGCGTAAATTTCGAAAGCGCAGTATTAGCCG
>JAHQWX010000497.1 GCA_029856375.1 Promethearchaeia archaeon
CTAAATAAAAATCGATGTAGTGGTTGCTATATTTGCGTCTCGGTGTGTCCAACGGGGATTTTGGAACCTAGTGACGAGCTTAATATGAAAATTGCATACATTCCTAAAGTAAAAGAAGGGAAAGCTAAATATTGTACTGCGTGCAGAAGGTGCGAATTTGGGTGCCCTGATTGGTGTATTTACATAATAGATGAATCTAAAAACCAAACAAATACCGAGGAAGCGAAAACTTAACGAGGTGATAAATGTGAGTAAATCAAATGGTAAAAGATTTTTAACACCGGGAAAGCATTTAATGATGGGAAATGTCGCTATGTCTGAAGGTGCTTTGTCAGCTGGGTTAGGTTTTTTCGCTGGATATCCGATAACACCAAGTACCGAAGTTATCGAGCACTTAGCGTATCGACTACCCCAAGTTGGAGGATGTTGCATGCAAATGGAGGACGAATTAGCTTCAATTAATGCTGTTATTGGAGGATCTCTGGTCGGAGCAAAGGCAATGACCGCTACATCTGGTCCCGGACTTTCACTTATGACGGAAACTATTTCGATGGCCGCAAACCTCGAAATTCCGTTTGTGTTTTGCGATGTGCAAAGAAATGGGCCTGGGAATGGATTTGTGACAGATCCACATCATAACGATATTGGTTTGATTCGTTTTGCTGGAAATGGTGAATTCAGCGTCATTGCTTTAGCACCTATTAATTGCCAAGAACTTTTTGATTTAACCATTACCGCGTTTAACTACGCAGAAACATATCGCTGTCCCGTCTTTATAATATCAGACGCTTATTTGGGACATATACACGAGGTAGTAAATATTCCAGAAAAGGGAGAGATTGAGAATAGAGTAATTAAACGCGAGGTTCCACCAGATTTTGATATTGAGAAATGTTATACTTATCTCGATAAAGAATCCAATCAATATGTGACTCCTAAACCTTTTACTATGGGTTCAGAGTATTGTGCTAGAAATATTATCCACCAACCTCACGGACCTGGCGGATTTTATGTTCCAGCTGAGAAAGCTATTGATTTTATCCAAGGACTTGTCGACAAAATCAACAACAATAAGGATAAAATATGCTTAACAGAGCAATATCAATTAGAAGACGCAGAGATCGTTATTATAGCATATGGTTTGCCGGTGAGAGCATCATATAGAGCTGTGGATTTGGCTCGTAAAGAAGGAATTAAAGTGGGAATTTTTAGGTTAATAACCGTGTGGCCTTTTCCTGATGACGAGGTAAAAGACTTAGTAAAAAATGTTAAAACAGTTATTGTGCCCGAATTGAATTACACCGGCGTAATAGCTGAACAAGTGGAACGGGTGACAGATCTCGGAACTCCCGTAGTTAAAATCCCGAAAGTTGGACAATTTCACCATCCAGATGAGATATTAAAAGTAATTCGAGAGGTGGCAAAATAAATGTCAGACGACACAAAATCAGCTTTACCGAACGAAAAACCTGAACACCCATATTTAGAAGTGTCTTTTATCGGATCGTTGCTTAAAAACTTTTCATCTCGATTTTGTGCGGGATGTGGCTATGGAATTATTGCGCACCTATTTGATAGATTTTTCGAAGACGAGAAACTCGATCCGCTTCGATATCCATTAGTTATTGGAGTCGGTTGTTATACTCAGATTCAAGTGAATATCCATAAAGATGTACAAAAAATCTGGGTTTTACACGGCAGAGCACCCGCAATAGCAACTGGAATGAAAATGGCTAATCCAAACTTGAAGCCAATAGTTTTTTCGGGAGATGGTGATTGTTTAGGAATTGGAGGAAATCATTTCATTCACGCTTGTCGAAGGAACATTGATTGTATAATTTTCATTTTCAATAATTCTATTTATGCAATGACGGGAGGTCAAGCAGCGCCTACCACTTTGTTTGGAGCCAAGACTTCAACTTCTCCCTATACTTCAATGGAGAATAGAACCGACGCAGTTAAACTTGCCGTGGCTGCTGGAGCATCGTATGTCGCAAGAACCACGGTTGCACACCCAAGAACTTTATGTAAATATTTTAAAAAAGCGCTAAACCATAAAGGAACTTCCGTGATCGAGATAATTACTCCGTGCGTA
>JAHQWX010000498.1 GCA_029856375.1 Promethearchaeia archaeon
CTCTTCACGCGTTTATCAATTCTGTATTTTTTTAAAGTTTTCGCGGATAAATCTCCAATCTCTAGCGCTTTAGACCCAACTTCTGCTGCAACTTGTCCAGATAATACGCCCGCCTCTATACCCTCTCCAATAATGGGTGATACAAAACCCCCAGCGTCTCCAATAAGCATCAAATTGTCGTCGTATAAACTATTTTCTAGCACCCCTGAACTAGGAACAGAATAAGCCCCTGACCAGATATGTTTAAGTTCTGAGCCAGATATAAAATTCTTAACGAGAGGATTGTTAACGAACTCGCTATAAATTTTGTTCAGATTAAAGTTCAAGTTATCTTCGTTAAAAGTCCCGCACCCAATGTTAAATCTTTTATCATCTATTGGAAAAATCCAACCGTATCCTTTGTACGCTTGAAGAAAAGTATACGCGTAATTCGGATCTAACGCGTTTTCACCTTCTAAAATAGTCGCTTTAGCTATTCCTATTTCTTCTGACTTCCATTTCCCTCTCAAGCCCGATCTTGTAGCTAATTTCGAGCTCATTCCGTCCGCGACTACAATTAATTTACCACGATATTCTTTTCTCCCTTCAGAAGTTTTTGTTGCTACTCCAATTCTCTTATTGTCATTGTAAACGAAATCTATGGAAAGGTTTTTATCAAATAGTTCAGCTCCGGCGTCTATTGCTAAATCCCTCACGAAGTTGTCAAACTCCAAGCGATCGGTCATAATAAAATTATCCTCAGTATCTGCATAAACATGCTCAAGCACGGAAAAGTCGGCAGAATATATTTTTATTGCTACTTTTTTCGCTTTATCGAATTCTCTCAATTTGGGGTAATACTTTACGAGACTACTATTCACGCCTCCACCACAAGGCTTACGCCATTGAGTATCTCTTTCAATTAAAGCAATTTTGTACCCGTTTTTCGCGAAAACCTCCGCGCATCTCGAACCAGCTGGTCCAGCTCCCGAAATCACTACATCGTACATTTTATTCCACTGAATATTTATTAATTTTTATTAAATTTTCGTTCTAATGGTTTATTAAGCTTATATCACAACGATTTCGTCTTGCATTACTTGATTTCGATGTAATTAATCTACTTATTTTTTAGAAATTTTTTCATGTTTTTTGGTTTAAAAGAGACTAGGAAAATTTATAACTCAGACTAATATGTTTATATTTGGAACTTAAATGAGAAAAGTTGTTCATCCATCGTTTGAAATTGACGATAAAGGCAGAACTCTTTGTAAATATCACACGCGTTATGATTTTTTTAAATCGCCAAATAAAAGCACTTACCAAGAAGCCCAAGTTGATAAGCTTCTAACGTGCAAAACATGCGAGCACTATTTTCGAGACGATTGTTATTTCCCACAAAGGGACATTAAACTTATCAGATTCGACCAAAGCAGGTCAAAATTTCGCTGCGAATTGTGTGGAAATCCCATCCATCGACTTATTAATATCGTCCAAAGTTTATATTACGAGTCTCGATTTCACACCAAATTGCCACTTATTTGTTGCAGTTGCCACGCTAGCTTAAATAAAAACACCTTTATGAACGATTCGATGTCGTGGACATATCGGAATTACTTAAGAATGGTCGTTGCCATAATTGCGATGCTAGCGATCGTCGCTTTTATTCTCATTCGCGTCTGGAGCGTTTTTTTTGTGCTCATCATAATCGATTCAATCTACATGATTTACCTTTTCTCGAGGAAAAGGTCTTATTTAAAGAAAGGGCGGAAGCTTTATCAAAAATTCATAGAGCAAACGCAAGCTAAGGATTAATGTCTTTTATAATCTTTTTTTTTAAATTCTATTTGAATTATTTTATAGTAATCTTTATTAATATTAAGTTATTTATTCGTAGTTTTTTCAATAATCCTCGTTAATAAGATTCAATCAATACTTAAAAGATTTAATTTATTAAATGCTTAAAAAATTCCCGCTTTAGGTTCTAACCACGTGTTAAAACACATACTCACGAAATATTATCATGTAAAGCTTTATAAATGGGGATTTTTTCTTAATACATACCTAATTAGAAAGTTTGACTCATAATTTTCTAA
>JAHQWX010000035.1 GCA_029856375.1 Promethearchaeia archaeon
TTTGATCTTCATTAATTACGCAGCCTTCAACTAAAGCGACCTCATTATTAGAGATATTATGGGCATCAACCATAAATGGGCAATAAACAAGATTAACCCTCTCAAGGAATTGGGGAAAAATATCTAAAGAAATTAAAGTGGATAGGCAGCCACTGCAGGAAGTTAAGGAAGTTATCAATAACTTAGGTTTCATTAACTACCTCCTCTAATAAATTTTGATAAAATGAATTTACAATTTCTGCAAATTTAATTCCTTCTATTGAATTCAATGATTTATGAATAATTCGTTTTTCTGCGATAGGTCCGATTATTTCCTTTAAAAGCTTTATCTTCTGACCAATTCTTTGAACCCCGTCTATATATCTACAAGAGTTTTTTCTGCATCCAATTATCAATACACCGTCAAATCCCAATTCAAAGGATTTAAAAATAAAATTTGAATCAACCCGGCCCGAACAAGGAACTTTAACAATAAAAATATTGGGATTATAATAAATTTTCTTTAAGCCAGCCTCATCTGCAGCAGCGTATCCACATGAACGGCAACAAAAGGCAATAATTTTTGGCTTAGATTTAAATCTAGAAAAAACTTCAATTGATCGTAAAATTTTTTCAGTAGAATCTATGTTCATCTCGATTGCATTTGTCGGACAAACACTAACGCATGTTCCACACCCCTTACATTTAAATTTATCAATTGATATATTTTCTTTTTCGATACTAATTGCGTTATACGGACAAGATAAGGTACATAATCCACATAATCCACATTTTTCTTCATCTATTTCAATACCAGTGATTTCAGCGCTCAAATAATCATTTGAAAGTAGAGAAATTATTTTTATAGCAACATCATGTGCAGAAGAAATTGCTGATTTATATTTTAAGGGTCCCAAAACCGAACCGACTCCAAATACCCCCGAGGCTAAAGTTTCTTCGCTCATAAAACCATAATCATCTAATGTAAAATCCATAGTTTTACGCAAAATCTGCAAATCTTTATTTGGTACTAAATCAACATTTAATACAATCATTTCTGACTGAAATTGTTTGGAATCGGCTACCACAATATTTTGAGATCCTTCGTCAAATATTTCAATACTCTCATAATAATTGAATCGGGAATCTTTCGGAGCAATCATGAGTTCGTTGATTTTTTTATTCTTCTCCAAATTAAAAAAGACATTAATTTCACAATCCGGAAGTGAAGTTTTAATAGAATCTAAATATTTTAATGCAAGAGTATTGCTATATTCAGAGATATAATCAAGGGGTCCTAAACCTAGAATAATAGAGATGGATTTGGGCGGTTTTCCATCGGTAATTTTTATTATTTTCCCTTCCGTTGGTCCATCAGATGAAAGTATACGCTCAAATTGAGCAGAAGTGATAATATTTTTTTTGGGATTATATTTGTAAGTATTTAAATCCGATTGTAAATCTGCCCCAATTGCAAAAACTTTCGTACCCACATTTATTCTTAATTTTTCAGGTTTTTGATCTAAATTAATAGCTTTATTTATACAGGCTCGTTCGCAAATTCTGCATTTTATACAACTATCAATATCTTCCTCATCGATCATAGCAGAATATGGAAATGAATGAACATAAGGGATATAAATCAACTTTCTATTAGTTAATCCAATCTCAAATATATTATTTTTCTCAACATTACATATTTCTGTACATCGCTTACATCCAGTACATTTATTTTCGTCGACATAGCGAGGTTTTTTTATTAAATCAATTGTAAAATTTCCTACTTCTCCAGAAACACTTTCAATCTCTGTGTTAGTGAAAATTTTTATGTTTTTTTCTTTAACAAGTTCTCCTATTATTTCAGACATATGACAAATCGAGCAATCCCCCATACCATATATCTTACTCCACCTCGCAACCTTTCCACCCAATGTAGGAGATTTCTCGATTAGATAAACCTTAATCCCAGCTCTCGCCAAATCTAAAGCTAAGGTCATGCCTGCGATTCCACCCCCTAATATGGCGCAACTTTTTTCAACCTTTACCATTTTCAACTGTACTTTTTTCTGTAATATGATTCTCTCAACTGCCGCTTCAATAAGAATTTGAGCCTTCTTTAACACTATCACTGGATCTGACATCATTTTGAATTCCTTTTGATGAACCCAGCAACATTGTTCTCTTATATTTGCTATTTCAATATTTGCTTTCTCGATAACGCCATTAAAGATCCTTTCAAAGATGTGTTGATGAGTACGAGGAGAACACGCTGCTATTACAACTTTATTTAAATAATTATCTCTACACCAATTAGCGACTTTTTTTAAGTTCTTTTCTTGGCAAAGATTTGCGAAGATATTTACAGCAACCACATGATTAATTCTTTTACAATAACTTTCAAGTGCTTTAATATTTAGTACATTTGAAATCTCGGTATTACATTTGCAAATGATTATCCCAACACGACTCATCTCGCTATTAATATTATCTAAATACTCAATCTCGTTCCCAGCTAAAATCTTTTTGCTTAAATTCATCAATTTAATTACTCTTTTTCCACTTTCTGTGAGAAAATAAGATTTTTTATCTTTGTTAATGAAATCTTCAAGTTTTTTAAGATGAAAATTCAATTGTCCTGTGGTTTCAAGGCCTAATTTATCCATTAAATCTGTATAAGAAACATATCCTTCTCTATCCAAAATTGATAAAATTTTTCGCCTCATTGGATGAGATAAAACAGTATAAATATCAAAAATTCTTATTCATCCCCTTTTTTTCACAATTTTACTGAATTTTGACATTTAGATTTAGAATATTGAAAGTTTGACTTTCTTAATTAATAATTATGATTATCACAATGATTAATAGCATAATCAAAAATATAAATATTTGCGATCGAAATTCGTTATATCTCTATATTCATATTTTTTTTAATGAAAACAAAATTTGTTAAGAAAAATATTTGACAATTGAATTTGTTAAAAAGATAAAAATCTTCTCGTCAAATCCTTTTTATAATTTAGCTTGCATCTACTTATTGGAATTATTACATTCAAAAAAAAAAAATAAAAAGGTGGTAAAAATAGAGGTATTAGAATTAAAACCTATAAAAAATAAGAGGGGTATTATTTTTATTTTTACGAAAGAAAATGACTCAATTTCTAAACGCGAAGCAAAAACTCTTAAAAAGGTTTTAGAGGTGAATAAATTTGATATTATAACAATGAATTCGCGTGAAAATTTATCTGATAATTTAAAAGAAACCTCAATAGTAAATTTCTTTCAGAAGATAGGAGTAAAAATTACTATTCTTGATATTCCAGAATTTGCAAAGGGTTATTTAATGAATGATATTGAGGAAAAAAAGGAGTTAGTTAAAGAGTTAATTGGAGAATATAAATCTTTAGAAGATAAAGAGAGTTTTAAAGCACAAAATCTTGAATCATGGATCGCTCTCTTAAAACGAGAAATGGAAGAAAAAGAAAACATTTTAGAATTAAAAGTAAAGCCTCGATGGGTCGTAAAACAAATAAGAGATTTGATAAAAACGAATGATAAAGATGTAATTTCTGTTCTACATTTTTGTTCAAAAGAACAAATCCCTGAACTCAAGAAATTATTTAGAGAAATTAAAGTAATGGCGATTATCCAGAAAATCGAACCAGAAGAACAAACTGAGCATTGGAACATTGGAAGAGAAGACATAACAATTTCCCAGAATCTATAAAATGGAGGTGGTAAAAAGATGAAGGTTTTAGAATTGAAGCCGTTAAAAAATAAAAAATTAAAACTTATTTTATTAGAGAGCGAATTTCCCATTGAGTGGTGGTTAAATCCAACAAAAAGTCAAATTGAAGAATCTGTAAAAACAGACTTTATCTCGAAAGATTATATGAAATTAATTGAAGATATGATTAAGGAGCACGGGATAAAATTCGTCGCTGAGGAACAGGGCATGCGTTCAAGTGATAAAACATATAAAGACGATGCTTTGGTAGAAATGTTTAGAGCTTATGGTATTCCATATCAAATGGTTGACATTTCTGAAAATGCATTAGGTTATCTCGAATCAGCACTCGATAATAATTTAGATCTTTTAAAAGGAGTTAGAAAAGAGTTTGAAAATATAAAAATCAAGGGAAATATCGAACCCAACGATTTATATTTTCAGCAATTGTATACTTGGAAGGAATATTTAGAAGATGAACTCAGGAAAAATGAAAATGAGATAAAATATAAGGTTCGCGAAGCTTGGATGATGATGGGTATAATGGAAATAGCGAAGAAAATGGAAGGAACAAATTTAAAAGGCCTTCTTATCTGTGATAAAAGTCATTTTGAAGGTATAGCTTCTTTAGCAGAAGAATTAGTTGTAGATTTAGAAAAATTTGAAATAAAGAAGAACATTTTGAGAATGAATGACATAAAAGATCCACTATCAATAAAAGAATTTGTGAAAGTTTCAGCTATGGAATTAGCCCCAATTAAAATAAAGAAAAAGATAAACCTAGAAAAAATAATCTATTTCTTCGATACTGATGAACATGTATCTCCTTTTGATATCAATATGGCTTACGATGCAGGTTTCGATGTAGTCATCCCCGTAGGAAATGTTAGGGCGGAACAAGTCCCAAAGCTCGTTCAGGATGCCATTTTCTCTCGAAAACCGAAAGCGCCTACATGTTTTTTTATTGGAGGTTCAAATGTAGAAGAAAGCGAAAAAATTGCTAAAAATGTTATAAAATCTTTAGTTCCACCCTTTGAAGTACCTGTAATCATCGATCCAAGAGGATCTCATACTACCGCTGCTTCAGTTGTAGCAAAAACAATAGATATAGCAAGAAAGCATAGAATTAATGATATTTCTGGTAAAAAGATTGTAATATTAGGAACCGGACCTGTGGGTAGAATTGCAGCTATTATTGCAGCCAAACTTGGATGTAAAACCATTTTGGTTGAAACATGGGAGGAAAGAACCAAAGAAAGTGTAAATAAATTAGTGAAAGAATTAAATAAAAAGACAGACGAAAATGCTTCAGTTATTGTTGGGGAATTTGCAATTGATGACGATAAAAAATATGAATTATTAAAAGATGCAGACATTATATGGTCTTTAGCTGCTCCCGGAGTAAAGATATTATCAAAAGAATTATTGAATAAATTCCCTAAAAATAAAATTGCAATAGATATTAATTTGGTACCTCCGTATGGAATCGAAGGTTTAACACCAAAAATTGATAATAATGAAGTTATTCCTGGAATTTTTGGAGTTGGAGCATTAGCTCTTGGAAGGTTAAAATCAATAATTGAAAGTACTCTTCTTAAAGAAGCTGCAAAATCAAAAGGAATGAAAGTTTTTGATTATAATATTGCCTTTGAGACCGCAAAAGAAATATTATTTGGTGAAGAGCTTATAATACAGCGATAAATGCTCTCAAATCTTTTTTTTCTTTTTTTTTAACAAGATTCATAATTGAAATAGTTTTTCTGATAAAAAAAATGTCAAATTATCCAATTTGTTAAAACAAAGTTTATCAAATTTTTGTGATTTAGACTGTAATTTTGATAATTCAATTTGTTAAATTGATTAATACAATTATCAAAGTAGTCTTAATTTTTGTTGTCAAATCATTTTTATTCCTAATTCGAGATTGATTCATTGTAGGATGATGAAATTTATTTCAAATAAAAAAAATGGTGGTTTGCATATGGAAGTATTAGAGTTAAAACCTGTTAAAAATAAAAAAGTTCAATTATATTTGATTAAAAACGAGGATAACACAATTAATAGTGAAGAATATAAATTCCTCGAGGACCTATTTCATAATCGAAAGATTAGTTTTGTTGTAGCCACTTTAAAAGAAAATGAACTAAACAAAAGCATTAAAACTCCTTTGTTAAGATATTTAGATAAGTTAAGCATACCTTTTTTTAATGTTGATATTCCTGAACATGTAAAATACTTTTTTTATTCTGAATTATCAGAACAAGAAAGTTTGGTTGCCCAATTATCGAAAGAATATAATATTCTTCGTTCAAATCCAGCAGAAAAAGAATCTTTTAAAACTCAAAACTTAAAATCATGGATTGATCTTTTGAAGATGGAATTAAAAGAGAAGAAAGAATTTTTAACGCACACGGTTAAATCTAATTGGATCGTAAAGAAAGTATTGGATTTGATTCATAATAACAAAGAAAAAAAAATTTCAATAATTCATTTTTCTCCTGAAAAATTTCTTTACGAATTAAGAGAACTTTTTGAGAGTTATAATGTTATTGTGAAAAATTATGATTTTAGTATCAAAAATGACAAAAAATCAATTCCAATTTCAACTTAAAGTAGAGGTTATTAAAATATGCAGTCGTTAGAATTAAAACCGTTAAAAAATAAACACCTTAAATTGGTTTTGGTGGAGAGTGAATTTCCAATCGAATGGTGGTTAGAACCATCAAAAGAACAACTTGAAGAGTTGGTGTCCTTAAATTTTGTTTCTAGAGATTATCTCAAATTTATAGAAAACTTGATAAATTCTTATAGACCTAATTTTGCGGTAGAAATCGAAGGCCTACGATCAATTCACTTACCTATACATAATGATGCTTTAGCAAATATTTTTCGGGAAAAAGGAATATATTTTACTAGGGTTGATATTACAGAAAATGCATTGAATTATTTGAGTGCATCGTTAGATGGTAAAAAGTCATTAATAAAAAAATTGAACGCCGAGGTTGATTATTTACTAGAGTCTTATGAAATTAATCCCAATAACCATCATCTTCACCGATTAGTTATGTGGAAAGAATATTTAGAAGATGAATATAAGACTGAAGAGAATAATATAAAATATAAAATTCGAGAAGCATGGATGGTTATGGAAATTCTTAATATTGCAAGAAAGCAATTAGAAAACGAAATAGTTGCGTTATTTTTATGTGATAAAAGACATTTTGAAGGAATAACATCATTAGCTGAACAATTAAAAATTGAAGTAGAAGCAATTAATATTAAAAAAGTTGCTAAGAATTTTGAAAATTATAGTTCTATAAGTGATATAGTATCAAAATCGGTTCTTGAAATAATGCCGATAAAAGTGAAAAAGAAAGTAGAAGAGGAAAAGATTTTATATTTCTTTGATACAGACGACTACGCTTCACCTTTTGATATTAACATGGCCTATGATGCAGGATTTAACATTGTAATCCCTTTTTGTCAAATAACTTCAGATAGAATACCAAAATTAGTTCAAGACGCGATGTTTTCAAGAAAACCAAATGCTCCAACAGTATATTTTGTTGGTGGTTCGAACATAAATGAAAGTGAGAAAGTTGCAGAAGAAGTATTGAAATCTCTTGTTCCTCCTTTTGAGTCTCCAGTAATAATCGATCCTCGTGGTGCACATACGACTGCTGCAGCATTAGTAGCCAAAACAATAAAGAGTGCCAATAAAATCTGGAAATCGGAGTTATCGGGAAAAAAAATTGTAATTTTAGGAGGAACGGGACCCGTTGGGCAAATTTCAGCAATATTAACCGCAAGACTAAATGGAAAGATCTTCATTACTTCACGTAGGGAAAAATCCGCAAAGGAGCTTGCACAAGAATTGTCATTAAAAGCAGGCTATGGTGATTTTGAAATATATGGTGTACAAGCAAATAATGATGACGAAAAATTTAAAGTTACAGAAGATGCTGATATCATCTGGTCCGTAGGAAAAGCAGGAATCCAAATGTTATCGAATGATATTATGAATAGGATTCTTCCCAATAAAATAGTCGCTGATATAAATTTGGTTCCTCCATATGGAATAGAAGGATTAAAACCAGAACATAATAACCAAGAAATCTATCCTGGTATATTTGGAATTGGTGCTTTAAACATTGGACGCCTCAAATACAAAATCGAAAGCAATATATTTAAGGCAGCAACACGAACTAAAGGTAAAAAGATCTTTGATTTTAATTCGGCGTTCGAAATTGCAGAAAAAATCTTATTCGGTAAGAAAGCAATAAAACTTTTTCATTAATACGAAAAATTTTAGTCTGAAAAAAGAAAAACTTCACGGTTTAATACATAAAGTATCATTATTGCGATTTTTTTAAATATATAGGTTTATAAAATTTCATCCTTAAAGATAACGGATCAATAAGACTTTAAAATTGTCATTTTTTTTTCAGTCTGAATTGCGAAATAACTTATTTTCAGTTTAATTATTAATCTTATAGATCTAATATTGATTTAAAGCTTAACTGATATAATTTCTGGTGAAAGTTGAATCAATCTTCGAGAATTTAAAGATAATAAAACAGAGTATATCGTAATTGAGTTTTTAGATCCTCCAGAGCGTACTCATGTTGATGAATTTTTAGAAAACTTCGAAAAAATAAAATTCACCGTCGATGGATTTGCGATTCTCAACGAAGCGCTCGAAGAAAGGGGGTCTTTAGAGCCATTTGAAGTTGTTAAAATGCTATTAAAAAAATCCGACAAAGTTATATTTGAAATTAATTCCGATACCAAAGATATTAACTTAATAATTTCGAATATTTATACTGCATACGATTTAGGCGTGAGAACAGTGTTGTTTTACTCTCAAGAACTTAATTTAGAAGATATTCTCGATACGATTTCAGAGTTTAAATCGAATGTTGAAGATGATGTATCGAACATGTGTTTTGGAATTTCATTTGAGGAGATTTTGGGAGATACAACGATATTAAACGAAATAAAATTCGCTGGATTTGATTTCATTTTAATCCCACAAAATTACGACCCATCTCTCTTCATTCCATTTATTCAAGAAGCAAAATTATTGGAATTACAAGTTTTTGTTAAGTTAAGCGTTTTTTTAAACGCCCAACAGGTAAAGTTTGCAAAAAAATTTTTAAATCTCGGTATTCCAGACGAATTAATAAAAGAAATGGAAAATTCCAGTAATCCTTTAGCCACGAGCGTTAAATTTACAAAGGAATATATAGACTTTTTAGAAGTTCTCGAAATTGATGGTTTATTTTTAAAAATACCGCAAAATGAGAGAAATCTACCGATTAAAAAAGCGCTACTCAGCAACGAAGAAATAAATGAAGAAACTAATATTAAGTGAAATTTGAATTGAAATTAAAAGAAAAATTTAATCTGCAAGGGCATAACTTGGGAATTACTGCACTCGCTTATAACGAGATTAAACAAGTGATATACAGCGCATCTTTGGATAAAACAATAAAAACATGGAAACTAGAAATCGATCAAAACAATATTATTAGCGCTATTAGCCTTAGTGATTCTGTAGAAGCCCACAAAAAGTGGATAACGGATTTAAAATTTGTAAAAAACGGACAACTTTTAATTTCTTCTAGTTTAGATACGACCATAAAAATATGGGAAACAAAATCGGATTCTTTGAGAAGTAACCTTTTCTTCGACGACCATTCCGATTATGTTCAAAAAATTCTATATCTTGAGAAAAACGATAGACTGGTTTCTACTGGATTCGAATTTAAAACTAACATTTGGGACCTTAATAACTTTAAATTATCGTCAGGCATTGAGAAACAGGAAATTTCAATAATTTCACTTGCTAGTTCTGAAGACGAATCGATCTTATTTATGGGGAGCAATAATTCCGAAATAATTGTATGGGATTTACAGCATGGTCAAATTATCGAAAAATTAGCTGGACAAGGTCCAATAAGCGACCTTAAAGCTATTAAAGGGCAAAACGTTTTAGTAGCGATTGACGAGTACGGTGGCTTTTACGCTTGGAATATGGAAACTTTTAACCAATTATTTTCAAGTCAATTAAAAGAACTACTTTATTCTATTGAACTCGTGTATGTTAATCGGAACGCATACATTATAATAGGAGGCACGAATAAAATGCACATATATTCCTTTCCAATAAAGGAATCGCTGGAATTAAAGGCACACGACGATAAAATCATTTCTCTCTTAACGATTCAAGTGAAAAAAAATCATAATCGTGAAAAAAAGGATTATTTAATCAGTGGAAGCCTCGATAAAAGCGTTAAGATTTGGGAGATTACATCGTAAGCGTTAGAATTATGTCTTCTTTAATTTGTTTTTCTTTTACATAGGTCATAACGATCGAGACGGTTGTGCCAAGGGCTATTTGTGCTGGACTAGTGGGTTGAATGTCCAAAACTTCGAATTGGATCTGCCTCAGAAACCCAATAGGTACAGAAATTACATCCTTTTTAATTAAAGCCTGGCCAAAAAGCTTCTTCTTTATGTATTGATTGATTTTGGGCGAAGGTTGAAAGTCAAAGTCTATCGGTGTTATTTTTACAAATCCAGCAATCCTATATATAAATGGTTGAATCCGAATCAAATTATTGTACTGAATATCTAATTTCTTTTTTATCCTCATAGGTAAGTAGATGATATTTTCTTTAACCCCGTAATTTATTTTTTTAATTTGACA
>JAHQWX010000036.1 GCA_029856375.1 Promethearchaeia archaeon
CTCTTAGTATCTCAAAAATGGCAACCGATTGCGGTTACTGGCCACTTTATACGATTAGGATTAAGGATGGTATTCCCAAGTTTTCGATTTACCGAGGATTGGATGTCGATAGAGAGATATTCATTGAATACCTAAAGTCCATGGGCAAATTCAGGCATTTATTTAGACCCACGACTAGACGGAAAGAAATAGACGAGATCATTTATTACACCGAATTACGAAACGAAAGACTAAGAAACCTGATGGAATCTATGGGAGCAGAAGTGAAAAACGATTTATACAAATTGAATAGAAAAAAGTTGGAACCACAAAGGCACTTACAGCCGGGACACGGTTTATGTCCAGGATGCGGAGCTGGTATGGTCCTAAACCAATTAGCAACAGCTGCAACTGCTGTTGCTGGAGATAATATTATCTATGTCAACAATACCAGTTGTTCGGAAGTATCAACCTCGAAGGACAATGTGAGCTCTTGGAACGTTCCATGGGTGCACCACTTATTCGAGTCTGGGGCGACTGTCGCAGACGCGATTTCTGTGGCATATAAAATCCGAAAAACAAAAAATTTATTCGATGGAGAAATTCCTTGGGTTATTCATATCGGAGGAGATGGCTCTTATTACGATATTGGATTCCAATTTTTCAAAGCTGCGCTTGTACGATCAGGCAGTACGGTCGAAATGAACGAGTACTTAAATCAAAAGTAATCAATTTATTTTTTAAACTAATATTTTTTTATAAAGAGTTAAAATTAAATAGACGTTTAATAATCTAAACTTATCTATCACTTGATAAGACCAAAAAAAATTTATCAACTCTAAGATAGCTAAGAATGGAAGTAGCAAAAATATTTGATAAACACGCGCCTAATTACGATAATATAGACGATTTCTGGTATTCTTGGTTATTCTCTCGACTCCATCTAATTATCGCAAAAGAAGTAATTAATAAGTATCACCCAGAAACTGTTCTCGATATTGGTTGCGGTACTGGTTTTCAATCGTTTTTGCACGCGATTGGTGGAGGTATTGTAGAAGGTATCGATATTTCAGAAAAAAATATAGAGAAAGCACAAAATAAATCGGAATTTTTTACATATAAAAGAAATATTTCTCTTTTTCCAAGTAAGTTCAAGTTTGTTGATCGGCATAATCTCATGATTAGTAATTATATTAATTCTAATTCATCCGAATCAATATATAAATCCCCGACCTTTCGAGTAGCCGATGCCAGAAACCTTCCTTTTGAAGATAATGAATTTGACCATATTAATTGCTGTGGGAGCACGCTTAGCTTTATTGAGGACCATCAACACGCTTTATTGGAAATGAGACGAGTATTAAAACCTAATGGAACAATATTTATGGAGGTTGAATCGAGATGGAATTGGGATTTATTGTGGGCTCTTCTAGATGCAATTTTGCAAGGAAAACTTGGATATCACACATCTTTTAAAAAAGCGCTTAAGCATATTTTTAAAAATCCTTTAAGATATATGCATTATAAATTTTTGTTGGAGGAACACGATAGAAACCATTTCCTAAAATTGAAATCATTTACTACCAAGACTTTTCTAAAAGAACTTTCGAATCTTAACTTTAAAATACTGAAAAAATGGTCAATCCACTCAGTTACTAATATAATTCCAAGTACAATTCTTGATCGGCCTAAATCATCAAAAATAATAGAGTTTTTATTTAAAATCTTTAGTAAAATTGAAGAAATAATACCCTTAAAATTTCCAGGTTGTAGTTTAGTTATATTAGCTCGAAAAATAAAGTAGATTAAATCATCCTACTCTTTTATTTCCTCTTTTCAATTCTTTGTAAGTACGCTGTAATTAATAATGGAAACGCTATTGTGGCATCACACCATATGCTCACATGTTTAGAATGAGGTGCGTATTTCCCCCACGATTTGCTTTCAGAAATTGTACACCCACTTAAACCACCATCGTATTCAACAGCAGTATGTATTCTAATAGAATAATCGTATCCCTTGAAATGACGTTTAATTCTACCTAATCCACCACATTTTTCACATGTTTCATTATTTTCTTTACATAACGGGCATTGTTCAAATAGCGTAATTCCTTTTTTAGTTTCATCTTCAGTAGCAATTCTTTCTTTTAATTGATCTAAAAATGGAAATACTTGCTGAGCGTAGTTACGAGGAGCTCCGCCACCAATAATTATTGTTGCATATCTTTCATATTTTTTGTTTGCAACAATTTTTCCGAACTCAATTATATCACCTAAATCGTACAATGGGATTTTAATTTTTTCTTTAAGCTGGAAGATAATAAAATCTAAGGCAATCTCAGAATCTGGATTAGCTGGTACGAAAATAGGTATATTATTCTTTGCAGCTAACGATATAATGCATCTCTCTTCGATGTTTTCCCCCAATACTTTATAAAACTGAGATGGTGTTAATTTCTTTGGAAAATTTTTTTTACATTTTAACAGAATTTCTTGTAATTTTTTTTCTGTAGAAACATAATTTTCTTCTGGTAAAAAAATATCATAAATTCGATTAATTCTATGGTCATACAAGTCGTCATCATCAATATACTGAGAGCCCAAATAATGTCCTTGATCTGAGAAAGCATTTAATAGATCGTGAGTTAAATTTGCGCCAGTAGACACAATTACATCAATTAGTTGCTTTTCAATTAATAGTCTTACAATTTCATCAAAACCCGCTGCAGTCATTGCACCACTTAGTGTTAAAACTTTCAAACATTCCTTATCGGACTCTATTTCTTCCAATAGGTCTAATGCTAAACCCAAATTACGCCCTTGAAATCCACAAAATTTTAACGCGTTAAGGGCATCTTCTACAGAATGAATTTCTTCGGCTTTATAGGGGGATACTTTCTTTTTTAAATATTCCATATTCATCTTTCTTATTGCTCCATTATTTTGAAACGAATACTACAATAACTGAAATAATAAAAGAAAACTTTTATAAAAAGATTTTATTATTTATATTTAATTTTTTAAAAAAATATTATTAATCTTTTGATTATTTAATAGAGAGATGATTCCGAAAAAGGTATTCTTTACTAAAGGAGTAGGACATCACGCTGCTAAATTGCAATCATTCGAGTTAGCATTACGAGACGCACAAATTGAAAAATATAATTTAGTGAAAGTTTCTTCTATTCTTCCTCCTAATTGTGAAGAAATTTCTTTGGAAGAAGGATTATCACTGTTGAGTTCCGGCCAAATAGTTTATTTGGTTTTAAGTAGAGCTAGTTCAAACGAGTTAAACCGATTATTATCTGCTTCAATAGGAGTTGCTAAACCCGCGAACGGTAGTTCTTACGGATATTTAAGTGAATATCATGCTTTCGGTAAAAAACCAGAGAAAGTTGCAGATGAGGCAGAAGATTTAGCTGCAACAATGTTGGCAACTACTCTAGGAATTGAATTTGACCCCGATAAGGCTTATGACGAAAGAAAAGAGGTATATTATATGAGTGGTAGAATCGTTGAAACAAAAAGTTACATTGCTTCTACGATCGTGAAAGAAGAAGACGAATGGGCTACCGTACTAGCGGCAGCTGTATTTATACTATAAATTTGGAAAACTAAAATTGAGTCGATCATGGAAATTGTCCCGATTATTATTATTTTTGTTATTTTCGGTATAATTCTTTTTAGCTACAGCAGAGAAAAAGCTGATTTTGTAAGTATTTCCTTACTTGGAACGATCATAGCTGTTTTAATTGTTAATTTGAGCGTTCCGACAACCTTTGAAGAATTTCTTACATATGTAGAGTTTAAAGCCATATTACTCCTTTTGGGCATGCAAATAATAACCCATATTGCAAGAGAGGCTCATGTTTTAGAATATTTTGCAATTTCATTACTGAGGCTGTCAAAAGGGAATCAACGAGCGCTTTTTTATGTGATATGCATATCAACTACCTTATTAGCTGCAATAATTGCGGATGTTGTAGTGGCACTGATTTTAGCACCAATCGTTATAAGAATTTGTAGGTACTTAAAGTTAAAAGCTGGCACATATCTTCTTGGTATGACAATAGTTATTAATATTGGAAGCATCATTACGCCATTTTCTTCTGGCGAAAATATAATTATTTCGGAATATTTCCAGCTGAATACAACCTATTTCATAACGTACTATTGGCTATTTTCCTTCCTTTTATTGTTTTTGACGATTTTTCTCATAGATTTTTTTCTCTTGAGAAAAGAACCTATAGAAGAAGCTGAGCAGCGAGCATTTATCATGGAAATATTGAATCCATCTATGGTTATTACTGATAGAAAGCAGTTTTTATTAACATCAATTATTTTTATCGGTACGATCGTTTCATTTGTTTTTATTTCTGAAATGTATATTGTGGCGTTAATTTCTGCAACAATTTTAGTACTTATAACAAATAAACAAGGTGAGCGCCCCATAAGAGAAATTTTTAAGGAAATCAATTGGGAAGTGATATTTTTCTTTATGTCTTTGATGATATTTATCGGGTGTATGCAAATAATTGGAGTTTTTGAGATATTTCAACTTCAAGAATTACAGCAATATAATGTTTTTATTGTGAGTCTAATAATTTTAATTCTAGTTAGCGTAATTTCAGGCATTTTAGCAAATACTCCAACGATGTTAGTTTTTTTGCCAATCGTTGATAGTTTGATTAATGTATACAATTTTTCTAGCGTTCCATTAATTTTTGCGTTGTTAGTTGCCGTAAATTTGGGAGGAAACATTTTACCTCAGGGAGCAATGTGTGATGTTGTAACTTTGAAGACAGCTCAACAAAATCAAGTAATAAATTTTAGCTTTAGAAGATTATTGATAGTAGGGGCGATTTTTGCTGGAATTCATATTTTATGTTCCGCACTCTTTTTATTCGTCTTAAGCATTTTCTTTGGTTGATTTCTTCTGAATGTATTTAGTAGGATCCTCATATTCAGAAAAACAAATAAGCTATAATTACAAGTAGTCAATGATAGTAGTCATTAATGTAAACATTTAAATAAATGTAAATCTAAATAGGTAGTAATTAAACTAAGTTGCAAAATCGTTAGAGAGGTGGAAAAAAATGGTCGACGAAAAATTATTGAAAAAATTAAAAGAAAAATTTGATGCAGGTCCAGAGGCTGTAGATATTGCCGATCTTCCATTGCTTATTAAATTTAGCAAGCAATTAATTAAGGAGAACGAGGAATTAGCAGAAGAATATGGAGACTTGGAAATAAATGTATCGTTAGTAATAAAAGATTTCGATAAGAGATTTTGGATAAAGATCAAAGATGCCGACTTTGATTTTGGAGAAGGGGAAATTGAAAATCCCTCGTTTACCCTAACATCGAGCATGTTAATGATGGCAAAACTGCTATTCGGCGAAACAGACGCAACTTCAGCGTATATGGCGGGAGATCTTACAGTAGAAGGAAATCTTGCCGACGCAATGGCGTTTAACGAGATCATTGAAATGGGTATGGAAATATTTGAAGAATTAACGGAAGCAGAATAACGACTTATGTAGAGAATTTTTAAAATCTCATCTTTTTTTTTATTACTGAAATCCTCAATTTTTCAAGATCTCTATAGAAATAGTAATAGTTTTTTTAGATCGATCAAATTGCTCGACTTTCGTTCTTACTTTTCTATTTAACAACCGAGTAAGTTGCTTCTCGAGAACTCCCGCTGTTACAAAAAAATGCCAAATAGAGTTTTCGGATTCTTCAAGTAATTTAACATCGGTAAAGTTAAATAATGCCTTGTTTCCTTCTTCGTTTACATCAGTACTGATTTTTATACCTCGATATTGCAGGATATCAATCGAAGGATATAATCTACCTAGGTATTTAAAAAATTTATTATAATTTGATGTGTTCTTTGGTACTTTTAAGTTAGAACTAAAGAGCACATTGAAGTTTTTGGAAATTTCTCGACCCATTTCAATGAAAAAATTTTCTTTATCGGGAATTTTTCCTTTATTTAGATATTCCAGCATTCCCAAATAGTATAGCACGATTATTCGCTTCGGTACATAACTCGGTGCAGAAGCATAATATAAATTATACGCTCCTATTTTTCTACCATAAATTTTTTCTTTTGCTTCTAAAACCGAAATGTATTTACTGATGGTGACTCTCGAGGCTTTAACACCTTGAACTACATCAGAAATAGTTGAACCAGTGGGATTTTCTCGCAAGTATTCAACTATTATGTCTTCGTAATCTAATTTCTCCGCTTTCTTAACTTTCTTGTCGATTGTCATTCTTTACTTTACTCTAATGATTATTAATATTAATTACGAATAAGAATATAAGATTAATTACAGACTTAATCTAATGATTTTAATTTTCAATTTTCCGCGAATACCACAAACTAACTACAATTAATATTAATCCTGGAATCGCAGTAAGATAAAAAGTTGGAATCGGACCAACCCAACTATGGTGTATGCTCCCAGCAACGGAGTCTTGGCTAAATGTGTCTAATCCCCAAATTATATAACACCCAAAATCCTCCAAAACTCCAAAAAAGAGAACATTTCCCAAGACTAACCCGGACAATATCGCGATATCTTTCCATTTAATCCCCAACAAATCGAAATCCATGAAATTGGACTGATTAATCGCGTAAAGAGCAACGAACGATATCGCAATCAATCCATGCACCAACCACCAGAGAGCCCAGATAAAATCTAAAGTCGCGTGACAATCGTATGGGCTGGGACCCCAAATAGCCGCTTCCCACACGGAGCCCCCCAAGTATATAGATCCGTGAAAAAACAATGTCACCACGAAGTAGGGATGCACTTTTAACTTATTCAAAACGGTCGCGATTGTTACCATTATCACGAGAAAAATTATCGTATATAGAATAGAATTCATTACGCATCATTTCATTTTTTAATTAATTTTAAATCTACTATCGTTTTTCAACATTTTAAATAATAGCGCAAACAATATTGAAATGGTGAATTAGAAATGATTGAGTTGAAAACTATAAGGGTTAAAACGCCTCAACGAGAAATTCTCGTGGATCTCACCAGCGAAATCGCAAGGAACATATCAGAGTCTAACATTCAGAACGGAGTGTGTCGTCTCTTTGTTCCCCACACTACTGCTGGTATAACCATTAACGAAAACGCAGACCCTTCAGTGAAAAGCGATATAATCACTTATTTAGCTAAATTAATCCCTCAAAGAGCCGGATTTAAACACATGGAAGGTAACTCTGATGCTCATATAAAATCGTCTATAGTCGGTCCTTCCTTAGAAGTAATCATAAATAAAGGAAAGCTAGTGTTGGGAACTTGGCAAGGGATTATGTTTGCAGAATTTGATGGACCTCGAAATAGAAAGTTACACATCCAAATTCAAGGGGAATAGAAGCGTTTGTGAATAAAATTTTGGAATGGTCCCTTTGATCAGCAATGTTGTTAATCATCAATAGTGCAAATCAACAATGTTGCCAATCAACAAGACTGTTGCGCTTAGATTGACCAATTCAGCGAAGTCTTTATATATCAGAGAGATCTATACTAATATCATGGCATTAATAGACCCTACAGGTATTGGAATGTTTATTGCTATGGGAGTATTTGGATTTATTTTGCTTTTGTTTTGGTTAAAAATAATTGAAATAATTGGCTAATAAGAACCTTTAAGCAAAAAAAATCGTTAATTCTTCCAGATATTGGCCTCTAGCAGTAATTTGCCGAGCGCGGCGTTTATTTGTAGTTTTAATAAATAATTAGATCGTAATCCGACATTTGAGTATTTAAATTGTATCAAAATTTTGTATTAATTTAAAAGAGAATAACTCAAACAAGAGTGAATAAACTTTTATTAATCACATTCGCAAATTATTTAGTGATTTAAATCTAATTATTTAACGTGATTATATGTGCCCATTTTAGGTATTAATTACGATATGTGCATAAGTTGTAAAGAGTGCGTGTTTGAATGCCCTGGTTTTCACTATAAGGAAATGGAAAACGGTCAAATTGTCTTCGACGATCCGCGAAAGAGATGTATTTTGTGTGGACACTGCATCGCCGTGTGCCCCGTAGATGCAATTCTTCACGAAGGCTTAGGCGAAGTGGAAATATTTAGCGGAATAGATAATCCCCCCAGTATCGCTTCGTACGACACGATATATAAATTTCTTCGAACAATACGCGCTGTGCGTCGGTATAAAAAGGATAAAGTGCCCGACGAACTTTTAGAAAGGGTATTTAACGCTATGAAGCACGCTCCTACTGGAGCAAACGTAAGATCCGAGAAGATAACGATCATTTCCGACCCCGAAAAACTTAAGGAGTTATCAAACACCATTATAGAAGCACTTATGAGCGATTCTTCATGGAGGGGCAGGTTTGCCAATACTTTCAAAACACTCGAAAAAGAATTCGAAATCCCCGCGTTCTTCGACGCACCGCACTTAATTGTAGTGCATTCCCCGATGCCAATGATGATTAATTACATCGAACTCGGAAACATCATTACCTATGGTAGAATAGCCGCTCAAGCGCTTGGTCTGGGTACTTGTTTTATCGGTTGGACTCAAATGGCGAACGAGATAAATCCTAAAATTAAAAAGTTAGTTCGTGCGTCAGGAAATACTCTGTGCGGGTTCACTTTAGGTTATCCGGATGTAAAATATTACCAGATTCCACCTCGAACTCCTCTAAAAATAAGAAAAATATCAAAAAAAGAAACAATACAAATTCCTCCATCCCTTTAAAAAGAGACTCATGTTATTTGAAAACATATTTATAATACGTGGCGGCTTCTGGGGCGAAGAATATGATTTTAAAGTACTTTTTGCCGTTGTGGCAGTAGTTATATGCGTATTTGACTGGAAGTGGAAAAAACGAAAGGACTACCTTTGGGTTTTTATAACAGGATTTATTTTTTGGAGCAGCGTCGAATTGTTACTTCAAGTTATTGGCATTAGAGACATGCCAAATAGATATTTATTTGGGATTGAAATCCCTTTTTACCTTTCAATTCCTCTCCAGGGTCTATCTGAAGGCACAACGGTTGGAGTTGTTGGATTGTTTATCACCGATTTATATTTAGATAAGACTACTCGCAAACACAGCGTTTGGTTTTTTGCTGTAATTGTTGTTCTTTTAAATTTAATAATGTTTAGCCACGGAATTTATACCCCCAATGTTGGCGGAGAAGTTCCATCCAGACGGGACATGTTTTCGATTATGCAACTGATTTTAATCGTATTAGTTGCCCCAGCTATTTACTGGCTCGTTGAAACCGACCAGCAATCGAGAAAAAGGGGGATTTATCTCTTCTTTGTAATGTTTCTGCTGGGACTTCTATGGTACATCGCGTATTTCCTATCTGGGCAGAGGTGGATCGAAATTGGGATTAAAAATCCCGATGGGACTTATTCTAATTTACAGAGAGCCCCTGTGTTGTTGGAGGTTTTACTACTTATTTACGGCGCAGCTATTGAAATAGCGTTAGCTTACATGCCTTTTTTGGCGATACCATATCTGTTGAGATTAATAAAAGCTAATAAAGAGGAATATAAGGAAATTTCTTAACGGTTTTTTCTATATTAAAAGCTCTAAAAAAGTCCTATTACCGATTCTATGCTTTTCTTTGGGGATATTGTCTCTAATCTTAACTAACTTTATTGCGTTATTGGGACAATTCCATGCGCATACGCCGCATCCGATGCAGTAATCTTCCCTCACATACATCCTCTCGTCTGAAGAGTCTGATTCTTCTGGAAATTTATGATAAATCGCTCCCATTTGACATTTTTTTAAACAAGTTTCGCATTTTGTGCAGAGTTCGTTATTAAATTCTGGAATAAAATTAGATTTAATTGTCGCATAATAGCGATGGTTCTTTGCAGGCATTAAAGCTCCACAATGGCAACTACAGCAATTACATATAAATAAAGAAGATTCTATGCTTGTATCCGCCACGCAGCTGTGAACGAGACCCGCCTTTTCGGTTTTTTTAAGAAATTCAATGGCCTCTTCCTTAGTCATTTGTGGAGATCCTCCTTTAATCGCTGTTTCAGCGACGGTTCCAGCTAGAAAGCAACCCAACTCGGGACCTACTAGTTCACAAGGCTCGCCAGTATAATGTCCAATCATACGACATTGACACGGTACAGTGGAAAAAGTATCATATGAATCAATTAAGTTTCTAACTAACTCGTAAGGTAGGACTTGAGATTCATAATCAAGCGATTCGTCTACCTTAATTAACTTCTCCTTCGCACCATATGGAAGCAACGGTCTAAATAGCTTGAAATTCGTTTCCATAAAGAAGTTGGGAAGAAATTCCTTGAAAAGGAAGCGA
>JAHQWX010000499.1 GCA_029856375.1 Promethearchaeia archaeon
AATAGAAATAAAAAAAAGAAGAATAGATTAGGGATTATTTCTGAATTTTTGTAAAGATCCACGGTACAAGGATTATGGCAACCAAGGAGATTATTAAATATTTGAAATATCTCCAAATAGCAATATCTACATCAATTAAGCTCAATACGATGTACAAAACTAAGGTTATCGCTAATCCAATCGCTAAATTGATGATTCGTTGTTTATTATCGAGAGTCGTTGGATCGTACTGAATCTTTTCGTTTTCTAAAACATACCCCGCCGCGAGTCCGGTAAAAGCTCCACACACCATCCCGTAATCGCTTTGAGAAGTAGGAAAAACAGCTAACGCGATGATAAACATTGCTACAGGGATCGCAATGGCAAAACTTAATTTATTTACAAAAACCATAGTGTTGATTCTTTCGGACACGATCGGCTCCAGGTGGATATAAATTAGTAAGAATGTTATTCCAATTAATATTCCACCTACTATATCTTCGACATCGTGAACCCCAATAATCTGTCTTGAGATCGAAATTAAGTATATCAGCACAACTAAAATCCATGGAATGTAACTGTACCATTTTTCTTCGGCGTAATTCGTTTGAACATGAAACGCCATATAACCGTAAGTTGTTGTCGAACCTTGCGCGTGACCAGACGGAAAGCCATTACCCGTTTCGACGGGATTACCATTTCTTATGTTTGTAGAAGGGCGCGGATCTTGAAAAATATCTTTCAATATAGAATTAAGATAGGACGACCCCAGTAAGGCAAACATCATATTCTTCGCAAATCGCTTGTCGTAAATGTAAAACGCGGACGCACCAACGATAATGTAAACTAAATCGTCTCCAATGTAAGAAATTACTGAAAAGATCGCAAACGCGATATCGTCGTTGTAAAAATAGTCTCCAAACGCTGTGTTCATTCCTGCGGTGATTAACATCAATCCGACTATTCCAACCAGAAGCGAAGCTGCAAGGATAAATATGAAAACCTTTTTTGATAACAGTTCTTTTTCGCTCATATTTTATCACCATTAATTTTATATAAATTTGAAAAAATGGTTGATTAATAGAATTATTTTTTATTTTCTTTATGAAAATTGTTATTAACTACTTATTTTGCGAAAAATTATGACTGAAAAAAAAAGTGAATCTGAAGTAGCTACAACAGGTTTTGGCAAATTACAGAAGTGGAGCTTCGGTATGGGAAGTTTTGCTCAGTGGTTTATCAATAGTGCTTTCAACTTATGGGTATTCACCTTCTATTTTTCCGCGGTAAAATTAGAAACCTCATACATAATGCTTGCGTATATTTTATGGACGATTTGGAACGCGTTTAACGATCCGTTGATAGGGCAGCTATCCGATCGAATAAGAACCCGCTGGGGCCGGAGAAAACCGTTTATTATTATTGGGACCATTCCAATATTAGTACTGGAAATCATTTTGTGGCTCCCTCCCATGGACAATTCGATCGTAAAATTTATTTACTTACTAATTATGCTCTTGTGCTACGACACCTTTTATACTATGGTGTCCTTACCGTTCGACGCTTTATTTCCGGAGCTTTACACTTCAGAAAGTGAGAGAGCCGAAGTAAATTCGATTAAACAAATTCTTTCAATAATTGGATTAATATTAGCCGCGCTAGTGCCCGGAATCTTTATTGGAGATCTTGAAGTAATGAGCGGTTATTTAATTAACGGAATCGTAACATCTATACTGGTGGGAGCAGCATTAATAATTGCGCTGAAGTGGGGAGTAATAGAGCGAGAAGAATTCCAACTTGACCATCAACACGAGTTTAGCATCTTTTCAAGTCTTAAATACACGCTCAAGAACAAGGGATTCGTCATTTATACGATTATGTTTTTCTTGTATGAATACATTCTCTTACTGCTTGCGACTATTGTACCTCTCTTCGGAGAGCACATTTTAGGAACAACTTCCACTTTCGAAACTTCAATCATTATGGGAATTATGTACATCGTTGGGATTGCTACTGTTCCAGTGTGGAGAAAATTAGACTTAGCGTTGGGAAGCAAAAAAGGATAT
>JAHQWX010000500.1 GCA_029856375.1 Promethearchaeia archaeon
TCATCGTACAAAATTCTTGTGTCCTCTAAAATTTTTCTGAATAACTCAATAGTTTTCAAATTTTAATCACTCTGCAATAAAGGGGTTAATCTATTCAATATTCTTTCAAAAAATGTGCTTGGTACTAGTTTAAATATAAAAAATCCAATTTTTACGAATGGGATTAAAATTGTTCTTGTAAATAAGGGAAACTTGAAATATTTACCCGCTCTTATTATTCTCTGCCGTTTTTCTACAAAATTGAATAAAATCTCGCTTAAAAAAGTGAGTCTTAAAATATATTGCACGCGCACATCAGTCATGCTTATCTCGCCGTTATTAAACGCTCCCATCAATGTTTTTTTCCCGGTAAAAATTTGAATCCAAGTTTTTCTTAATCCTATAAATGTTCGTGGACACGAGCTGAGATTTCCCTTTCGAGCGAAATATTCTGATGGATTTATTTTAAAACAATATCTTTCTCCAGTATCCCTTACGATAATATTAGCTTCGAAATTGAGTGGAATGTAGGAACTAAAAATTTGTAGTTGTTCCATATTTTCTGGCAAGAGAGAAATAATTGGACCGAATGCGCTCGTAAATTCCGTTAGAAAGTCGAAAATTTGGTTGCCCATTTTAGGAAACTAAGTAAATTTCTTACTAATTAACTAATATTTTGTCTTGATTAGTAAATAATGGTTACTAGAAATTCAATTATTAGTTAAAGTAATTGGTAGATTTTTATATTATAAAAGTATTTATTATTTTTGCAAAGCATTTAGAGCAACCTCAGTTGCCTCTTTTGCTTCTTGTACATCAACCATTCCTATTGCTACAGCGCAAATATTGTGTTTTGAAGTGTATTCAAACGCTGGTTTAGGCGTTAATGCACCTGCAGCTAATGTTTTCATTCCCACAAATGAATACTGACTAGTTTTATCGACGAGATCTTCTAAAGCGCCTTGATCTCCCATAAACAATCCTTTTGCGTTGAAGGGAATTAAGAGCGCTTTTATATCGAGTGAATTTTCAATAACATAATTAATAACATCTACTGGATTGTGTGCCGCAATTCCTGGAAAAACTCCACGAGAAGAAATATCATCAAGCAATTTAAGTAATTTTTCGTCTTTTTTATCCGAGACCATCCCATGTGCAAATATTATCTTTGCTTCAGCATCAATCAAATCTTCGATCATTGGATCTGGTCCGGGAAAAGTTGAGCCCGTTACTACGTAATCGCTATAGGTTTCACTCATAATTTTAGCCACTTCGCAAACTTTTCCACCAGGAACTAATTCAATTCCTCTCCCGCCTACTTCGTAGCTCGCTTTTGCAATTTCCAGCATTGCTTCAGAATCGTTCAAAAATTTTTTTCTCCATATTCTTGCGTTCCGCCCGAATTGGGCTGCACCAAAAAATGGCGAAGTTCCAATACTTACTAAGGGAATATCTTTTCCAGCTATTTTTACAAACATAATTTCTTTCACCTTATTCAATCTTATTAGCTTCAAAAAATTCTTTATTAATTTGAACGCCCAGACCTGGCTTTTCCAACGCTTTCACAAACCCGTTTTCAACTTTGATTGGTTCTTCTAAAACTTGGAAATCCTCTGGGTAAAAAGGAAACTCTAACCATGGACATCTTGAAGCCATCACAAAGTGAATGTTTGCAGCGATAATGTGTCCCATACCAAAAATGTGTGGTATGCATCGAATTCCTTTAACTTCTGCCATTGCATCGATTTTTTTCATTTGAAGAAAACCACCACTTCTGGTTACATCGGGTTGAACGATATCATATGCTCCTTTAGTGAGGATTTCGTCAAATCGATACATTCCGAAATCGTTCTCTCCCCCAGCAATTTCAACAGGCGATTTTCTTCTTAACTCTGCAAGACCATTAAGATTATCCGATGTTAGTGGTTCTTCGAACCAAGTAATGCCGTATTTCTCGCAAATTTTAGCAGCTTTAAACGCGTCGCTTACTGTCTCATATCCAGAATTTGCGTCAACCATTATGTTTATGTTGGGAAAGGTGTCTCTTACTTCTTTAATAAG
>JAHQWX010000501.1 GCA_029856375.1 Promethearchaeia archaeon
ATACACCAACTTGGCCTCGCAGTTTCATGCCTCAAGTCCAATCCATTAGAGACCTCGTTGCGAAGATGAAACTTGTCCCGATCAAAGAGCTTATTGACGGTAAGCGTCTTCTTTTTTGCGAAGATTCGATCGTGAGAGGAACGCAACTCAGAGATACGATTCGGAGGTTATACGATTATGGAGCCAAGGAGGTTCACATGCGACCAGCCTGTCCGCCTCTTGTATATGGATGCAAATTCCTAAATTTTTCCCGGTCTCGATCCGAGTTAGATTTAGCAGGACGATGGGCAATAAAAGAGCTAATTGGAAAAGATATCGAGGATCCCGCTCCTTACACCGATCCCGAGTCTGATAATTATAAAGCTATGGTTGATGTTATTCGTAAAAGCTTAGGCTTGACGACATTACAATACCAAAGACTTGAAGATTTAGTCAAAGCAATTGGTTTACCTAAAGAAAAACTCTGCACATATTGCTGGGATGGCGTAGAATAATTGCTAAATTATTAAAAATAGATTAAATTATAATTATAGCGATTTTACAAGTAGTTCAGAAACATCTAGAACTCTAATCTTTTCTTTATCTTCTTCATTTATCCCATATTTCAAGCCTAATTCACAAAGTGGACAAGCAGTAACAAAATTAAATGCTCCTGTTTCCTTCAATTCATTAACCCTATTTGCTGCTTCCTTGGTTGATAGTTCTTTGTCTGCCCAATGAGCAGTTCCACTCCACCCACAACAATGCACAGATTCCTTATTCAATACTGGTTCAGAAATCTCTAAGCCTGGGATGGATTTAAGTATTGCACGTATTGAAGTAGTGTCATTTAAGTTTCTTGCAATGAGGCAAGGATCGTGAATAGTTAGTTTTGAATAATCTAATTTATTATTAGGCGTAATTTTTCCTTCTTTAATGAGGTTCGCAAAATATTCTACAATATGTATTACTTTTGTCTTAATTTTAACGCCAATGCTCTCATATCTTCTTGTTAGGGTTAAAACGCATCCGGGACAATCAGAAACAACTAGTTTCGCCCCAGTATTTTTAATTAACTCGTTATTTCTCGATGCAAACTTTTTAGTAGTTTCAAGATCCCTAATGTTATACGCAGGACCTCCACAACACACTCTATTATCTAAGTTAGTTGAGAATTTTACGCCTGTTTTTTTAAGAATTTCGATGTTTGCTTTCACAACTTCTGGAAATTTCATCATCTCACAACCAATGTAATAAAAGACCTCATCATTGCCGTCCGTTTCTACATTCTCGATTCGATTCTCCATATATGTGAGAAATATATTGTGATCTTCAATGGTATTCGTGTTATTTAAATTCTCTATTCTTGGTTTTAGGTAATCCGGCATTAAACCTTTAGCATTAAGGTCGTCTCTAACCGTCTCAAGCAACGATACTACCGAAAATTCGAAAGGACACCACACTTTACAATTCTCCTCGCTGGTACATTTATACATGAGGTCGACAAACTCTTTGTTTTCCGGTTTTGTGGGATCAATCTTCCCAACAGTAAGATAATATCCAATTCTCGCTTTATACGCGGGGCTCATAACTTCTGTTCCTGCTGCTTGGAGCGTTCCGCAATCAAATCTGCACATATTAGGACACAGCATACAATTAATTAAATTCTTTACATCCGCTTTATAATCCCCATCTGGGTGGAAATTTTTTTTCTTGTTCATAGCGTTTTTTAATAAAATTGCTTTAATTCTCCTATCTGCTTTCGTTAAGATTGGAAGCATCCATTTATATTTCTTCAAAGTTTCGAAAATTGCCATTAATTTCCACCTCCTTCTTCTTTCCAAGTACTTTCATATATTTTTCCTGGATTTAAGATGTTATTAGGATCGAGCGTTTTTTTTATAGATTTTAAGGTTTCAAAAGCATTTCCCCATTCAGTAAGCATCCAGTGGGACCTATTAATTCCGACACCGTGATGGTGCCCAAAAGAGCCTCCTAATTCTTCAACTGCTTTGATTGTTGCATTCCAGCATTCCTTATAAAATTCAAAA
>JAHQWX010000037.1 GCA_029856375.1 Promethearchaeia archaeon
TGGACGGCGGTTTGATGCCAGGAACTCAATATATTATGGTTGAGAGCGAACATTCTGTACTTGCATCCTTAGTGGGGGCAAGTATGGCGGGAACTAGGACATTTACAGCAACATCTGGACAAGGATTGTTTTACATGTACGAGATGGTTCATTGGGCAGCAGGAGTGAGGCTTCCAATTGTAATGGCTATTGCATCGAGAGGTCCAGCGCCACCTTGGAATATTTGGGCGGATTTTACAGATGTGATCAGTTGTAGGGACACTGGCTGGTTGAGCGCGTTTTGTGCCACTCATCAGGAGATATACGATGAAATATTAATGTCCTACAAGGTTTGTGAAGATTATGATGTACTATTGCCGAAGTTCGTGGCTTATGGTGGATTTATTTTATCCCATACTTCGAAACCTGTAATTATTGAAGAACAAGAAAAAGTCGACTCGTTTTTGCCACCATTACCAGACGAGAAGGGATGGCCACACATCTGGGTCGATCCAGAAAGACCCCTTATGCACGGAAATCTTATAATGCCCGCGGGATTCTATAGCGAATTTAGAATGAAAATACACGATGCTATAATTAAGTCGAAGGAGAAAATAAAAAAGGTTGCAAGAGAATTTGAGCAGGTTTTTGGTAGAAGTTATGGAAATGGATTAATCCAAGAATATAAAATGGATGATGCAGATGTAGCAATTTTAAATTATGGAGATTTAGCATTACAAATGGAGGAAGCAGTGGATCAAGTAAGAGAAGAGGGATTTAAGGTAGGTATGGTAAAATTAAGACATTTCAGACCGTTTCCAACAGAAGATATAGTTGAAGTCGCGAAGAAAGTTAAAGTTCTTGGAGTTGTTGATAGAGCAACTGCTTTTGGATCTCAGACTGGAGGTCCAGTGAGTTGTGAAGTAAAGTGTGCATTACACGATACTAAGGGTACTGCGAGCATTTTACCGATTATGAATGGTTTAGGAGGTCGAGAGGTTTCTCTCGAAGAACAAAAGGAACAATTAAAAATTTTAGTGAAATTTAATGAAACCGGAGAACTCCCAAAAGACATGATTCATGACACTTTTTGGAGTGGGATTTTAGAGGTGGAATAAAAATGGTATCTTTAAAACAAGTAATGGAAGATGATATCGCTTGCAAGGAGTGGTTTCTTCCTGGAAACGCATGTTGTGCGGGATGTGGTCTTGAAATTGCTCTTAGATGGGCGATGAAAGCGCTAGGAAAGCATGTCGCAATGGTTACTCCCGCCTCCTGTTTGAATGTAGTAATAGGGCTCTGGCCGAAAACAGCTCCCGATTTTCCGCAATTTAATATGGCTTTTGCTGCAGGTGCAGCTACTGCCTCCGGAATAGATGCTGCTTTCAAAGCTAAGGCTTATAAATTCCCAGGAAAGGGTTGGGACAAAATGGTATCAATGACTTTTGCAGGTGATGGAGGCACAACGGACATAGGAATTCAAGGCTTAAGTGGAGCCGCTGAAAGAGATTCAGACATAATTTATGTATGTTACGATAACGAAGCTTACATGAATACGGGCATTCAACGAAGCTCCTCGACCCCTCATGGTGCGGTTACAACAACTACACCATTTGGGAAAGAAAGGTTTAAGAAGAATTTACCTGCTATAGTAGCAGCGCACGATGTGCCATATGTGGCAACTTGTTCGGTATCACACCCCTTAGATATTTACGAAAAGTTTAAGAAAGCTAAAGACATAAAAGGATTTAGGTATATCCATATATTTGCTCCATGCCCACCGGGTTGGGGTTATCCAAGCGAAGATACGATTCAAATCAGCAAATTGGCGGTAGATACTGGATTCTGGCCACTATATGAAATTGACCATGGTAAATTTAATCTATCCAAACCAAGTAAAAAGTGCCTCGATCCCTCAAAGAGAGAAAATATAATCGAATATCTAAGGGCTCAAAAAAGGTTTAACCAAATTTCTGAGGAAGCTATTAACTATTGGCAGGAGAACATAGAAAAAACTTGGAAAGAGATAAAAATAGAGCTTGAAATACAAGAAAATTATAATGAATAAAAGATTAACAAATTTTTTTTATTTATTCTGCTTTAGCTTTTGCTATTTCGATTTCTTTCTTCCTTTTCTCCGCTGCTTCTTGTTTTTTAAGCTTAATTACCTTATCACGAATCTGTTTCACGCGCGTTAGCAATTCAACAGCTTTATCTTCTTCACCTAATCTACTACTCCACGCTGCTGCTTGTTCTAAATATTTTATTGCTCTACTTAATTTTTGTTCTCGGGTTGCAACTTCTGCGGCGGCAAGAAAGTGGTTGCGTTTGGTTCTCCATTTTTCTATGGGTTTACTTTGAAGCGAAGAATAGATTATCATCAAAAATGAGCCAAATTCTAATAAAAACAGAATGAAACCGAGGTTAAATATACCTGGATCTGTTAATCGTAGTTGGGTTTCGTATTCATCTGGTCTAAAAGTAAAAAATAATTGGTCTAATATACTCCAATTGATGCTAAAAGATCCTAAACCACCTGCTGTGATAATTACTCCGGCAAAAATTATCAAACCCGCAAGTTTCAATCCAACTTTATTTCTTAGTATTGCTAAAAAAATAACGATAATTGAGCCAATAATTATAATTATGCCAGCACCTCGAATAGCGTTATAAGTAGTAACTCCCTCGTTATAATTACCTAAACCTTGAATGTAATCGTGGTAAAAGTTTCCTGGAATAGTTCCCGCTCCCGCAAAATCTGCTATATTAAAAATTAAAACAAATACACCGAGAACTAACATTAAGAGTCCCATCGAAAAGGCCATAATTCCTCCATAAGCTTGATATAGGTGTTTGTTTCCTTCCGGTCCGAGATTAGGTCGTTTATCGATAAAAATTACAACAATCCCAATGATTCCAATTCCGATCGCCCAATACGCACCATTTTGAATTAGTGTTCCTCTAGGTACAATTACTATGCTTAACACAAAAAGAATTAACGCAAGAATTGAATACCAAGAAAAATTTATTTTATATTGTATCCAAGGCGATGCAAAAGCCAAGAAGGAAGTTACCATAATAATTACTCCTACAATTAGAAGCATTACATAATTAAGTAGTACGACTTCATCTAATGCTGTAAAAAATAATAATCCCATGATAGTTAATGCTGCAGAAGCACCAGCAGCAATGAGGGATCCGAATCTGCTTAAAGGTGCTTCAAGCTCCGCCAATTCGAGAGTCATCTTTTTAACATCCCATATTTTTTTTTTATTTTATATAAATAATTCTGTTTTATTAGTTTTTAAATTTTTAATTTTTCTAATTATAGTTTTTAATACTTTTCTTTATTTTATTTATTATAATAGAAAATCTAGATTGGACGGATATTTTTGGGATTATTGCTTAAATTAAGCGGAGACAAAAACAAGGATAGATTGTTTTTAGAGAAAGCTGCGAATTGCGTAATTGAGGGAAAAATTATTGCTTATCCTACAAATACAGTTTATGGACTTGGTGGAGATCCGCTTAACGCGGAAGTGATTGAAAAAATTTTTAATATTAAATTTAGAGATAGAGATAAGGGATTTCCTGTATTAATCTATGATGTTGGAGAGGCCGAGGAAATTGGAGACTTTAACGACTTCGCTCGTAAAATCGCTGAGAATTTTTGGCCAGGTCAAGTTACTATTATTGTTAGAAAAATTCCAAATTCTGTACCTAACGGTTTAACGGGTGAAAAGGACACAATCGCTTTAAGGGTTCCTGAGAATGAAATAATCCTAAACATATTAAAAATCTTAAAGGAAAAAGGATCTTTTGGAGGAATTATTGGAACTTCAGCAAATATTTCCGATACGGAGAATATTATTAAAGGAGAAGATATCCCAAAAGTTTTTTTTGGTCAACTAGATTTGATTTTGGACGCAGGGACGACTTTAGCTCAGAGACCTAGTACAATAGTTGACTGTTCTTCGGCAACCAAGAAGTCAGACCTGAGATTTTTAAGAATCGGTTCAATTAAAAAGGAAGACATCTTAAGAGTCCTAAATTAGTGATAAAAATTTGAAGAATTTTAATTTATTGGTGTCGACTTCAAGGTATAACGAGGGTAATACGAGAGCTGAGTTATGGTTCATATTATTGACGCTTGGCGATGAATACCCACTCATATTTAAGCTGGGATTCTCAGGACTGATCGGATGTATAACAAATATTGAGCCTAAGAGATGCATAAAAAAAATGCGGAAATTGGCTCAGAAGAATCCAGATTTTTTTCAATACATGTTAAAAATTATCCCTATTGAATTTAATTGCGAAACTGACTTAGAAATTATTAGGAAAATAGTACACGAGAACTTTCACCAAAAAGTAAAGAAAGAAGAGACATTCAGGTTAAGAGTAAACAAGAGAAATTGCGCACTTTCCACCTTAGAAATTGTGGATTTTGTTGCAGATGGAATCGAAAATAAGGTAGATTTAAAAAATCCAGATAAAATAGTAAATATTGAAATATTGGGAAAATTAGCAGGTATTTCTTTTTTAAAGAGAGATGAAATCCTCTCAATCGCAAAGGAAAAGGAGAGTACTAATCACTAGCAATTTTCTCAAGGGATAAAAGTGCCATTTTTTCAAGTAAAATGTCTTGAATTGCGTTACATAAATCGTTTAGATTATTCTTTTCAAGAGCATTTTCATATTTAAAGGGGATGTCATAAGATTGAAAGACTACTCCAATTTGATTTGTTTTTATTCCGTATGTGTCAATAATTTTGGCAATTTTCTCAATACTTATTTCTGTAATAATTGATGACCCCTCTTTTGTACAAATATTTTTCATCAGCTCATCTTTTATTATCTCTATCGTATCTTCATTATTTGCGATAAAATAAACAAGTTCAAGAATAGAGTTTGATTTTTTCGTATTTATTTCGATCCCAAAACGGTTTATTGCTTCTGAAATTTGACGAGTTGTAGATAAATACAATAATAATTCGATATTTTTTTGGTTTGATATATTTATATTAGCGTCAAATGCTTTTTGAGCGTGGTAAAACGCCCTTATTATAAGATCCTTCGAAAGGAGCAATTCAGGATTGAATATTTGTAGTGTTGCTTGGGGGTACTTTTTATTCACATCTGTTATTAAATTCAATAAGCAATCAACTACTTGGGAGTTTTCGCTCAACTTATGTTTTTCTCTTATTTCATCGAGATTAACATGGAGTCCATCAAAGCCCAAAAAAAAATTCTTAGAATCGTTGTTTGATTTTATCGTAATTATTTCTTTTATCATTCTTATCAAGATTTCTATATTGAAAGTCTAAAGTAAAACCATGCTGGTATTATATTTGGAAATATTTTTACTATTATTCCAAAAATGAAAAAGGCGATTAAAATTGCTGTCAATATCCAGTCTTTTTTTGCGTATGAGATTGTATAATAAAAAGTTCTATTTTTAGTGCTTCCGAATGCTCTTGAATCGAGGCTCTCTGCTATGTGAAACGCTCGTTTCATAGAACATACAATTAGTGGAATCAATAACGGTATCAGATTTTTTGCTTGACTAATTAAACCACCTTGTTCCAACTCGTATCCGCGGCTTTTTTGCGCATCAATGATATTTTGAGCTTCCATAGCAATTGTAGGAACAAATCTAAACGATAACGCAAAGGAAAACGCGATATTATAAGGTATTTTCAGGGAAATAAGAGACAACATCAAATCATCGGGGTGAACTGTCAAGAAAAACATTGAGAAGGAGCTCACCATTATAATAATTCTTAAAATCATTGAAATTGAATAAGAAAACGAGTCAAATAAAGTGTTGAACACTATTAGCAGAAGGAATAAAAACGACATCCCTTTTATGCTCTTTAACCACTGAGCAAATAATTTTCCAAGAATCATGAATGGAATAAGCGATAAGAAAATTACTAATAAAACGAGAATTTCGCTAAATATTATTGCTAGAACGCTATATACTATTGCTAATAGGAGCTTCGTTCGAGGATCTAAAGAGTGAATAATTGTTCTTTTTTGAATGAATTTAAACGCTTCTAAAAATTCAAAAGAAATTATGGTTTACCTCCTTTTCTTTTTCTTGATTCGTTTTTAAAGAACTCACTCAAATACTGAACCATTTGTTTCACTAAGAAAATATCCTCGGGCACTTTTTCTCCAAGTTCTGTTAGAGATTTTGAAAACTTTACAAGTTGTGGCGATGTTAGAGAAGTCATTTCTAATATAGTATCATGACTGAGGATCTTGTGCGTTGGACCATCAGCAACAACGAGACCATCTGCCATAAGGATAATCCTGGGGATTACATCAATTGTAAATTCGATATCGTGGGTGACAATGACTACGGTTTTACCACTTGTAGCGTTTTCCTTTATAATTTGTTTAATGAATGTTATACCACTTGCATCTTGACCAATTGTAGGTTCGTCAAAAACTATTATTTCCGGATCTCTGCACATAATTGACGCAATAGCTAATCGTTTCTTTTCGCCACCGGATAAATTGAATGGAGACCTATTGCGATATTTTTCAAGATCAAAAATTTTCAGAGTTTCGCTTATCTTTTCGTCAATAGCTTCTTTTGATAAATTGAGGTTTTTCAGCGAGAATTTAATCTCGTCTTCAACAGTGTTTGCAAATAGTTGCAATTCAGGATTTTGAAAGACGATTCCAACCTTCTTTGACAAATAGGAGGTAAAAGTGTCGCTGATATTGTTGTTTTCCACATATACAGTTCCAAATGTTGGTTTTAACAAACCATTGAATGTTTTTATTAAAGTAGATTTGCCAGCTCCATTTTTACCCATTATTCCTACAATCTCGCCTCTATAAATGTTCAGACTTACTCCTTTTAGAGCAATAGTTCCGTCAGGATAGTGATACTGTAAATCGTTTACAACAATTTGCGGGATACTAGTCATTTTATTGGCAATTAAGACATTTTTATTATTTCTATTGATTCTTGGACAGATAATGGTAATTTTCCTTGGTATAATTTGTCATTTTTTAGGGTTTGAAAAACCGAAACGCATTTAGGAATATTGAGCCCTATGTTTAAAAAAATATCTCCATTTATAACTTCATGCGTCTTTCCTTGTTCAATAATTCGCCCCTTATCAATTAAAATAATTTCGTCAGACAAGGGAAGCACCAAATCAAGTCTATGTTCAATTACAATTATTGTTGAAACTTTTTTCTCTTGAAGTAGGTCTTTCAATAATAAAAGAATCCGAATTGCACCTAATGGATCTAATAAAGATGTCGGCTCATCTAATATTATTAACTCTGGTTGTAAAGAAAGAACCGAAGCAATCGCAACTCTTTGTTGTTCTCCTCCGCTTAATTCAAAGGGCGCTTTTTTTTTTAAATGTTCAATATTAACAACTTTCAAACATTCTTTAATTCTTGAATCGATTTCGTTCCACTCGATTCCCAAATTCTCCGGTCCAAATGCGATTTCTCGTTCCACATTCATTGCAAGTAATTGATTTTCAGGGTTTTGAAATACCAATCCGACTTCTTTCGATAATAAAGATGTAGGAACCTCTCTTGTATTTTTACCCTTCACAAAGACATTTCCTATCATCTCACCATGATAAAATTGGGGAATTAATCCGTTCATTGCGCGGACTAAGCTAGTTTTTCCTGAACCCGTTATTCCGCTTAATAAAATAAATTTTCCTTGATCAATTTCAAGATCTATATCTTTTAATACGAAATCTTGAGCTTGACCGCTGTATTTAAAGCTGAAATCTTCGAATTTAATTAAATTCAATGCGATAACTAATATTTTGGGATTAGATTAATTATTTCTAAGATTAATTTTTAATTAACTTTTTCTTAAAATAATCCATAATTTTTGTAAGAGTATCGTCAAGATTACCCTTTCCGGATATAGTTGCAGCTCCACTGTGCCCTCCGCCACTTAGAAATTCACCCTCGGACAACGAACTAAAGAGGTGCCCGATATCGATTTCTTTTTCCCTAATTACATTATGATTTGCTCTAGCCGTTATCCTATAGGAATCGTTTTTCTTCGATGTTGAAATGACCAATACAATATCAAATCCCAGATGTTCTAGGGAGGATGCCACACTTGATTCGTAATTACTTATATGTGTTTTGCAAAGCAACCATTTCTCATAACGAATTAATTCGCTTCTTTGAGCTCCTTTTATGTTAGCGATTTTCTTTGGTAACTCCATTTCAACATTTACAATATCCTTTAAAGTTTGAAAATCGACACCTTTTTGAAGTAAAAAGATGAATCTCTCGAAAGTATCGTTATTAGCGTGCCGAAGATTTCCCGTATCAGTAAGAATTCCTGCAGAAAATAAATAAGAGAAGTATTCGTTAATATATAAATTAAATATTCTGTAAAATTCTAGGATTATTTCGGTTGAAGAGGTATATTCATCTAAGATTATATTGAACTCGTCCAGTGATTTTTCTTTTAGATCGCTCTTACTATGATGGTCAATAAAAATTACATTATTTTTGATTGATTCACGATCAATTTCGAGTTCTTCAAATGCAATTTTATCAACGTTATTTGTATCTGTAATTATTACTAACTCTGGATTTGTTCCAATTAAATAAGAATTTTTAATGTTTTGCTTAAACATTGAATTGATCTCTGATAATACTTGTTTTGTAGGTTTAGTACACTTTGGAATCCGAATATCGACTTCTTGTTGTTTTAAATGTTCTGTTAAAAAGGTTTTAAAAGCGAGAGCTGATACAACACCATCAACATCCGCTAAAATGTGAGTACTGACTATTATTTTTTTACCTTTAAGAAATGAAATAAGATTGTTAATTTTTTCTTTAATATCTATGGTCATTGTTTTAATTTAGGAGAGTCCTATTCCTTGATCTTTTAAATCTTTTTCAATCGATGTACTCAAAGTTTCCAATTGCTTTTTTGTTCTCTCTTCGCGTTGTCCTAATGTTTTTAATTTTAATTCTAACGAGGCTTTTTGACTTTTTTTTTCTTCTAATAACCTATCTCGATCACTTTTTACAAAAATTCCTCCAATACTCTTATAGACAACGGTATCAGATTCGGTTTTTTCTAACTCTTCAATGGCTATTTCTGCATCTTTCATACTTCGTTCTATTTCAAATTTTTGTTGTGTAAGGAAGTCTATTGTTTTCCTAAGATTATTAAAATTCATAATTTTATTCTGAAGATCCGGAGACAATTTATTGAGATCTAAACCCACTTTAATCCACCTATAATTTTTTTTAATCGATAATTGATAATTTACGATTTATTTTATTAATTTTAATTCTTTTTCCATAATCTTGCCAAAATTTACAATGTCAGAAACAGCAGCTCTAAATGCAGTAAAGTCTGAACTCTCGATATTAAAAATAATAGATTTTTCGCCTTTTTTGATGCTAATCTTTGTTCTTTTTCTACTTAATTGTGTTATTTCTGGGATATAGGAATCGTAAGAATTGTCTCGCGTTGTTTCGTCGGTAAATTTTATTTCAATCTTAGAGGATATTTCAAATTTATTATTATCCATGGTTATTCTTCGATTTCTAATTCACGTTGTTTTCTTTTTGCGATCCTTTTAGATTCTATTCCTCGTTGAGTCTCCATTCGGTACGCTCCACCTGTAAACTCTACCTTACATTTTTTACAATACCAAACACCAACTGATTTTCTTACAACAGCTGGAGTAACGCATTTTGGACATTTGGGATGTGAATGCATCTCATCTTCGAGTTTTTTTACTCTTTTCCTTACCGTAGAGCCGTACCTCGCTCCATATCTTCCCGTGATACCGACTTTTTTCGTTTTTGACATATAACAGCATTATTGTATATATAGATTAAAATAAAAAAAAGAATGGTTTAAAAAAAACTTATTTATTTTATACATTTAGATATTGCCACAAGTTTAAATCTCGTCTCATATCGTTTGAGATGTCTTTAGCTTTTTTCGCTAAGGTTTTTATTTCTTCTATTGAAAATGTCGAATTCAATCCTTTCTGGATTGAAACCAAGTTTCCATCGTCGTCAAATGCGTAAGTTATTCGTCCATCCATTACTAGTTCCTCCGGTAAATTAGGATCTAAGAATACGATGTCATCTAATTTTCCGAATGTTACTGATATGGGAATATTCTTAACTAACTCCTTTGTATTAAAAAATTCTCCGCTCCATTCTACTTTAGCCTTTTCTTCGTCAATTATTCTTGCTTTTGGTATTTTTGACGATATTAACGCAGCGAGCGCGCTAATTGCGCTACAATCGATGAGATTTCC
>JAHQWX010000038.1 GCA_029856375.1 Promethearchaeia archaeon
AAATTGTCAAAAGTTCCAATTATTGGCAAATTAATAGATAAAATGCTCTTCGAAGGCGACGATATTATGTATTTGCCGCGAGATCAAGTGATTCAAATCGGTGAAACTCTGGACCAACCCCACGAAATCGTGCTTCCCTCTCAAATAGTCGAGCACTTTATTAACGAAGCTAATTATCATTGGATTATGAACTTCTGCATATGTCGAGATGCGAGAGAATGCGAAGATTACCCAAGAGATATGGGATGCTTATTTCTAGGAGAGGCTGTTTTAGGGATCAACCCACAACTAGGGCGCCGCGTTTCCAAGGAAGAAGCGTTAGAATACGCTAAAAAATGCCGAGAAGCTGGTTTAGTCCATTTAATTGGGAGGAATAAGCTAGACGCAGTCTGGCTCAATGTAAGTCCAGGAGACAAGCTTCTTACGATATGTAATTGTTGTCCATGCTGTTGTTTATGGCGCGTATTACCGCATGTCGCAAACAAAATTGGCGCAAAAATCACGAAAATGCCGGGAGTGTCGGTAAGAGTTACGGACAAATGTATAGGTTGTGGGACTTGTACCAAAGATGTCTGCTTTGTCGACGCAATTCATTTAGTTAATAAGCGCGCTAAAATTAACGATGTCTGCAGGGGTTGCGGGAGGTGCGTGAGCGTATGTCCTCAAAACGCAATAGAATTAATCGTTGAAAGCGACCAATTCGTTAAAAAGTCAATCGAGCGAATTACACCTTTAGTCGATGTGTCATAATATAAAAAAAGTTTTTCTTTTTTTGAAACCAACTAATTTTTCGCCTATGTTATCGAAGGCTTCATTAATGTTTTGACCTGATAAGGCCGAGGTTTCTATATATTCGAGACCCAATTCTTCTGAAAGCATAGAAATCGCTTGTTGCTCCACATTTCTTTGCTCTGCTAGGTCGCGCTTATTTCCAATAAGCACCCCGATGAACTCGTCTTGAAGGTTTGATTTTATGTCCTGATACCATTTTTTCACATTTTGAAACGATTCAGAATTAGTTAGATCAAACATAAAAAAAACGCCTTGCGCGCCCGCGTAGAAATGTTTTCTCATTGGCTGAAATTTAGATTGTCCCGCGATGTCCCAAATTGCAAACGTAATCAAGATGTTTGATTCCTTCAATCGGATTCTTTTATCAGTTACATTTACGCCAATCGTTGGAAGGTATGTTCTTTTAAACGCCTCGTCGGTGAACCTTAGGACAGAAGCCGTCTTTCCCACTTCTGGATCGCCACAGACGAGTAATTTATAATTATATTTCTGAGCCTCAGCTACCTCGTCTACTGGTTCCGGAAATTCTTCAGCTTTAGCGCTCTCCTTCTCTTCTTGGTACAACTCGTTTAAGAAATCTAAAGCCTTTTGCCTTAAACTCTCCAATTCCTCGTCTATTAAAATTTTTTCCGCTTTTGATTCCTCTAATTCAACGATTTTTGTGGCAGCCTCGTTAAACAAATTTTCAAAGTTATTCATGTATTTGTAAAAAATCGCGTCTAAGTCTTCCTCAAAAAGCATCGTGATCATCGTGAGTTTAAACCCTCCCCTACGCTCTTCGTCCTTTATTTGTAAATATTTAACCACGCTCTTCAGTTTCTCTGAAGGGTAAGGGATCACCACCAAGGATTTCGGGATTTGCCACTTTTCTCCCGACAATAGGGTTATCGCTTTTAAACTTACGAGATTCTTATTCACTACGGACATGTCGGGAGGCATAACTGAAATTATAGAAGGTCCATCTGCCTCGTGGAATTGACAATAAATAATTCCTTTGACTGCCTTCTCGTACATGTCGATTAATAACCTTTAAGCCGCAAGTTTTTAATTTTATTCTATTAATAATAGTATATTTTTGATTTTGATAAACATTCGTAGCCGTTTTGTTTCACGACTAATAAGTCTTCGGTTCTCGCGCCCCCTTTTCCGGGGATATATATTCCGGGCTCGACGGTTACGACCATATTCTCTTCCAAAACAGCGTTAGACTTCGAGTTTAAATAGGGCAACTCGTGAATGTCCACGCCCACTCCATGCCCGAGACCGTGAATGAAAAACTCGCCAACCTTATTCTTCTCACAGTAATTACGAGCTATTTGGTCCATTTCTACGCACTTTTCTCCCGCCTTAATTTTCTCGAGCACTACTTTTTGAGCGTCGTTCACCAAATTTATTATGTTTGCGCGCTCCTCCTGGACTTTTCCGAATATAAAAGTTCTCGTGAGGTCCGAATTATATCCCTCTACGACGGCTCCAATGTCTATTGTGATGATGTCGCCGTTTTGAATCTTCCTCTGGGTGGAGACGCCGTGAGGAAAAATAGAACGCTCTCCAGACGCAACGATCGTTTCGAACGCGGCCCTGCTCGACCCGTTCTTTCGCATGTGATACTCAACTTCTGCCGCTATTTCGAGTTCTGTTTTACCTTCCTCGAAAAAATCTTCTATGGCGTTCATTCCAACGTCCGCTAATCGAGCCGCCTCTTTTATTTTCTCGATTTCGTCGTCATCCTTTACCATACGCGCCTCTTCCATGATGTTAGAGATGCCAACAAAATCAATCCCCTCGTATTTGTTTTTTAACTCGTTAAATCCCTTTACCGTTACGAATCCATCCTCGTAACCGAGTCGCTTAAGTTTCAACCTTTTAATCTCTTCAGAGACGATATTCTCCTGACCTATTAAAATCTTCACCACGTCGATTTTATCGCGAATTTTCAAATCCTTTAGCTTCGAAACCACCATCTCGTAATCTAACTCCGTCACAAAAAATTTTGGCACCGACAAGCGCTTGAATTCCACATCAGGTATTAGTAAATACGCCACCGTCTCGAGCTTAAACCCTAAAAGATACAAAATGTTCTCGGGCTTGTACATCAAAATAGAATCGAACTTAATTTCTCCCGAGGTTATCTTATTGTGGTCTAAAATTTTTCTTATTCTCATATGTAAAAATAGATAATTTTCAAAAAAAAAATTTGGAATTAATTGGATAATATTTAAAATATTTGAAAATACATCCTATACTTTCAGCGTTAAGATACCCGTCTCAACGAACCAAAACAAATTACCAAAAAGAAACAACCACTCAGCAAAACTCTGGAATTCCGGACAAAGCCCAGGACTTACTCTGTTCGCGATTAACAAGACGAGGTACAAAACGAATAGCGCTGCAACAACGAGGTTTATAATTACTTGCAACCTTGGAATAGCGTGTATCTTAGATTCGATTACCGAGTAAAGGAATAGATACAAAATACCCGTGAAGAAAAATATTAACTCAGCGATCAAGTGCTCGTCGGGAAAAGTAGTTTTGTTATAAATCGCCAATCCAATAATTCCACCCGCTGAAATAACACCAGAAACGAACGATATCCATGTGAGCGCCGAACCCCCTCCCTTTTCTAGCAAATACCTGGTAAAAAACAGCAAGAAAAATATCATCAATACTCCAGTGATAGCCCACCCTATATTAAATATTAAATGCATAGAATTCGTCAGAGCGCCCATATCGCTAACTTTATGAAAGAAAAAACTAAAATTGGGCTCAACGGCAATCGCAATAATTAAAACAATAACAAAGATAGCCACGCCAATAAAAGCGAAGTAGCTACCGTGAATTTTTGTATAAAATCCATCAACCTTTTCCATCAAATCTCACCAATTTAAAAAAGTCCTAATCTCCACTTCGTGCGATTTATATTTATATTATCCTATTAATACGAAAAAAGAGAATTTTTAAAAGATATTAGAATTTTCCTTTATTTTTATCGTAAGGGACATCTTTAATTTCATCCCAATCAAGGAGTTCCTTCCAATCAACTGCTCTATATTTTTTACGAAGCCTCCCATTAACAATTTCTTCAGAATTTTTAATAATTCCATCTTTAAGTAATTTTTTGATGTAATAGTCAGTTTTGCCTACGGTCCAATTAAACTTTTTTGCTAATTCGTAAGTAGTGTGTCCAGGATTTTTATCAATGTATTCATAAAGTTGATTCCTATTTTCAAAGGCCTTCTTTCTTCTCACCTGATTAGCAATTTTTAATTTTATCAATTTTATCACTAAATATATTTATAAATTTTATAATATTTATAATTATTCCATATAGAATATTATGTATGGTTTTTTTATTAATTTTTTATTCTTTTTTTAGTTCATTACACGCTTTCAATCCTTTCTCAGTTAATTCATAAGTTGTTTTGCGACACGTTGGATGTTTTTTTATAAAACCATTTGAAAGTATAAACTGAAAAGCTTTTTTAACATGTTTGGGATTCATTTTTCTATTGAGTTTCTTAATAACAGGTTCCTTTGGATTATGAGCTCCTAAACTAAACTTATTCATATATCCAAAACCCATTAATACAGATTTTTGAACATTATTTAAATCTTTTAATTCTTTCATTTTTTAATCGTCTTTTGTTTTCCCCTAATATTAAAAACTAAGAGTAAGAGTGTTAATATCCTTTTAGAAAAAGTAAATATTCTATTAAGATAACATAAATTTTATTCAATAATTTTGTATTTACTTTATAGCAACAAAACAAGGATCTTGTCCTATTAATACGAAAAAAGAGATTGCGAATCCTACTTTTTCTTTGGTTTTTTCAACACGTATTTGTTCACGAAGTTGATTAACCGTTGCATGTTCCCGGATTCCTTGTGAAACCTATTCAACAACCGACTCAGCTCCTCGTATTCGAAGATTTCCTTGTCTACATCCAACTCGACGCCGTACTGGTTCATGGGGTAAGGCTTGTCGAAGTCGTAATCGGGATATTTGGCCAGTATTTCGTTCTTTAATACCTCTCGACGCGCAATAATCCGCTTTTGGATTTTTTTTAATGGGGGAATTTGAACTTGAGTCTTCTCTTTTAATTGTTTCTCTAACACCGAGTAATCCTTCTGCAATTCTTCGATAATTTCTTTTAGATCATTGTATTCAGGTTTAGGTGCTTCGTGAACTTCTCTTATGTGCCTTTCTAAGGTGCCCGAACTGGCGTATTTCTTCCCACAATACGCGCACTCGTACTTTTTTTCTGCGATTTTTTTTGGTTTTTCGACCTTGGGCTTTTTTGGCACCTCTTTTTTCTTGCCTAAAGCAGTCCAGTCTATATCTTCAGTCAAAACTCCTAAGCCACTTTTTTAACTCTTCGTTTTCTTTTAATAACTCTTGATATTTAGCTTTTGTGATTATTAATTCTTTGCTCTTGGGCTCGATTTCCTGAGTTTTTTGAATAAAGAAATTTATTTCGTTTAATTTTTCTAACTCTTCTGGACTGAAATAAGGCGCGATATCGGCGGCGTGATTCACAAAAATTTTATATAATTCTTTAAGTTGATTAAAAGGCACACCTATTGAATCTACAATCAAGTCTTTTATAGGAGATAAATCGCTTCCGTTTTTAAATCTCCATACATTAAGTTTTAAACTTTCGCCAATGTTTTTAGAAAAATTAGACATTCGAACTCTATCGTATTTACTTTTATACTTAATTAAAACTATTTTTTCACTATTCGCCGACATAATAACTATAATTATAATAATTGTATTTAAACATTTGTAATTTAAATATTTATTACGAAAAAATTAAGGAAATGAACATAGCTTAAGCTATAACAATAGCTATTTAATTAATTTAAAATCGAATTAATCGAATTTAACCTGATATATTCTTATACCTGGTAAAAAGTCGAAAATTTTAAGATCAAGAATGCGGACCATTCGTTTTTCTTTTAAATAGACTCGTTTTATTCACAATAATATGAGCGTTAAAACCGATAATAGCGAAGTTCCGCGTATGTGCATAAGATGCAAGGAAACGCCGCTTAAAAAATTTTCAAGTCGTTGCTTGTGGTGTCCCAAATGCAAAGGCTTGTACAAAAAAAAAGATTGAAAGTGGGTAAGACAAAAATATGGGTTCTGAAATGCACTATTTTAGCCGACAAAATTAGCTGGTTTCATGGGAACTTTGTGGGAAAAAAATTGTAGAAATCTTAAAAAAATTATTAGTCGTCCCGATAAAATTATAGGTATTGCCATCTCGAGAAAAAATCCCGGGAACTCTCGAAAAAAATTGAAACCATAATTCGCCTTCAAAAAAAATGTAATATGTGTCGTACCTTTACATTTATGTCGAATCCCTTAAAATGCCCTCCAATAGCCGACTAAAAAAGATTAGAAACCTTTTTATAAGAGAAATGATATTAATTACTAGATTAAACACTTTGACTCGTAATTTCATAAAAGGTCGGCTAAGTCCAACGCTTTCGATTTTCCCGTTAGTCGCGGGACAAGCGAAACTTTTTAAGGGTGAAAAACGAATATAGATAGTGAAGTCTAAGGACTATAAAATAATATTCGGTACAAGGAGAAATAAGCAATGTATTCTTATACCTCAACCCTTAACCCTATTGTTAGAAACTACATCTCCCTCATTTTAGATGCTTTTTAGTTATTTCTCCCACCCGAATATCTCTTTATCCTTTTTTTAACGCGACTTCGCTAAGTGATTTTGAAATATATAGCAGTTGGAGTTTAAAAAGAGCACGGTTATTTCTAAATTTGAAATTATTAAATTTTAATTTTTAATAGTATGTTAAAAAATTCTAAATTTTGATTATCTGGCTTTTAATTGAAGAAAAAAAAGAAAAAAAAATATTAAATTAAATAAGATCCCATTTCAAGTACCAATTACTTCGCTTTTTCCCAGTCGAAATCAAGTCGAACATATTTTCTTGTATATAGAAAAGAACACAAGAGTATCCCAGAACATATTGGTCCCCACAACACCAAACCCAACGAATAGGTCAGAGATCCCACGGTAATTTCGGGCAACGAATCGATGACAACGCCAAGCACAAGCACCCCAAACGCTTGGAACGCGTTAAGAATTATGCTATTAAAACCGGTATAAATTCCCGCCTTTAAGCACCCCGTGTTTTTTTCGTCGTCTTCCGCAACATCGGCGTATATTATGTACGGAAACAAGCCCCACCCTCCTAACATTGCCGCTATGCAAGTAACCATAATTAACGCGAACACGATGTTGGTCGCAAATTCTAGGAGTCCAACGAGAGAGAGGGGAAGCGTTATTACCGCAAAGAGGAAGATCATTAGTAGCGTCGTTTTTTTACCTTTTTTCTCAACCAATTTTCTCCACATCAATACAAAGATTAAGATGCCGACGATTAAGATTATCGAGATAATTAGATTTGCATCGCCTCCTATGTTTAGTACGACCAAACTGTAGGTTAACATCACATCGGTTATTATTGACCACCCTAAACTCGAGATTCCGATCATAAGTATGATGCGAAGGTAATTTTTGTTTTTTAGAATTAATTTTAGGCTTCCTATTAAATCTGTATCGATTTCGGAGTACGGCTCGGTTGGCATTAAAATGGCGACTATGTAGAATAGGGCTATTAGGATAATCCCAAATAATATCGTTAGAATAAGAAAGTCTGATGGCATAGGGCTGTTGATATTTACTTCTAATTGATCAGCAAAACTCGATAACACGAGCATTGTCATGAGAAACATAATCGCGTTCCCGATGTAATTGAAGTAGTTCTGAAATTGAGACACTTTTGGGCGCTTTTCAGTTATAAATTGCTCGGGCACCCACGCTTGGTACACTGTCGTCATAGAATAACCGATCTTAAATAAAGCATCCCATAGTAAAAACCATAAAAACAAAGCAATTTTGTCGTTAAGATCGGGTAGGATCAAAGTTGGGAACAATAACATAATAAACGAAATCGCTAATAAGGGGGTAAGCAGTAATATATATGGCTTCCTTCTTCCCCATTTTGTATACTTTGCGTCGCTAATCCATCCAAAGAAAAATTGACCAAATCCAATTATAATAAATCCTATCGCTTGGGCAATTCCTATAAGTAAAAACGGTACTCCTAAACCCACATAATAAAAAGCTGACAACGCAAAACCTTCAATTCCCAAAACCATTGACGAGCCAAGCCTCGCTGACGCGTAAAATGCCATTTTTCTCGTAGAAGTCTTACTGGTTTCAAAATCGTTTTTCTCGTTCATATTTTTCGCCTAAATTTGTTTTTATAAATTACGATCATGATATAGACGGTAAATTTTATAAAAATATTTTCAAATCGGAAATCATGTAAATTATAGGTTAATATTTAAAAAATGTAGTTTTTTCAGCTTTTTTAATACCAATTTCTCTGAAAAAAAGAAAGAATTTAGGTTAAATTAGAAAGGATCCCATTTCAGGAACGCGTAAGGGGCAAAGGTCGTTGGTTTCGCCTCGGCAACAACGCTGCCCTTTAGCATTTTGTTATCTCCAATAGTGAACGTGCTCCCAATTATCTCAACTATTTCTACTTCTGCCCACGGGTCGTCCGCCGACGGTTTTAGAGTTATATCCACTTCGGCCTTTCGAATAGATTTGTGATTAAACTGAACCTTTTCCCGAATTAAGCGAGGGTCGTAATCGAATATCGCGTCGCCACCAGGGGCGGGAAAGTGCTTGTAATTGTAAATGGTCAAGTTAAAGTCTTCGACACCAAACTCGTTTATCATTTTTATAGCTTCTTCTAAGGTTATCTCTTCGGTTAATTTTGCTTTCATTTCCACAATCCTAATTCCCTTACGCTCAAACCAACCTTCCACGCTCTCGGCGTCCCGCTTGTAGTGAAAGTTGGCCATTTTTTTTGGATAGCCGTAGTATTCCCTACCGGCTGCCATCGCTATGTCGTTATCGACGGGCATCGAAAGAATGTAAAGCCCTAATTCTCCTTTATGTTGAGCTAAAACGGAGAGGGCGCTTTCGTGGTATGTAACGCCGAAATTCGTTCTCGGATAATAGGCGATAAAGGCTACCGCAATTGGGTCTTTTGCGGGTTTTAACGGGCGCGGCAATATTTTCTTAATCATTTCGGGTTTTGTTTTGTAATAAACGACCAGCATTTCCGCGTCGTAAAAATCAGCGGTTTCCATTTGCGTCGCTTTCATAATTTCTTCTAAAGACTTGACAAAACTCACGATTATCACTTTTTAGTAGCATTAAATTGGATTTAGCGAATAAGAAGAAGCTATTTCATTTAAATCTTTTTTGACTTATGGCAATATAAAATTTATTGAGAAAGTGTTGCGTTATTAAACCTTTTATCCGTCCCCTTTTTAAAATAGGTCGCATAATATTTATATAATCCAATGCAATTTTGCGAGTTTCGAACATGACAATTAACGGAGAAAACGCGCCAGAACTCAATCTTAACGAGCTGGTAAATATGGGCAACGAGTATTTGCTAAAATACGATCTTAAAAGAGCGTTTGAGTGCTACGATAAGGCCGTTAAGTTAGATCCCGACCATTGGACCGCGCTCAAGGTCCACGAGATCGTAACGAAAGCGTTCTCGGAAAACACGGCGTACTAATCCTGTATTCAGTAACAAACGCTTTTCTGGGTTACCAATCCTATTCCGTTTACTCCTAAACGCTTATTTTTCGCAAACTCTCTTTAATCTATGTTTTAATTCGCCAAAGAAGCCCATTAACATCGACAGTTGCATGCCTCTGTTTTTCTCGTCCCTAACCTTGTTGTAAAAACTTGAAATGCGCTGGCACAAATCTTCAATGAAATCGTGCGTCGTGTCGATGTCGTGACCCCAGAGAGTTCTTTCTCCCTTTACCTTCATAATTCACTCTCTTATTGTTAGAACGAACATAATACGAATTAGCTATTAAAAGCAGTTTCTTAACACCTATTGGAATTTAACTATTTAAAGGAAAAGTTTTTTTTTTAATTTAAAAGTACTTTCAATCCGACATAATTTAGACTTACTATTTTTGCAATGATGAGAAGGTGGAGAAAAGTTTATAAATAAATTATCGTCTATAATTAAACTAAGAAATTATCTTTTGATGATTTCGGTAGTATTCGGTGAAAGGAGAAATACAATGATGTATTGTTATTCAACCCTTAAAGAGTCGATCGGTTCGCTGTGACTTGGGGAAACCTATTGTTAGATACTTAGTCTCCCTCGTCCTTATTTCTTTGGTTATTTCTCCGCCCGAATATTCTCTTTATTCTTTCTATCAAAAACAACATTCCTAAAAATCTTAAAGAAAAGTAGGAATAATAAGTGAAATTTTGCTTATTTGCTCAGCGCGGCCTTTAAGTTTGGGACGAAATTTTCTTGGCTGAATTCAATCAGCGAATTAATATAATCAACCATTTGTTTCTTCAATTCAGGGTGGGAGAGAAGTTCTAAAGTT
>JAHQWX010000502.1 GCA_029856375.1 Promethearchaeia archaeon
TTACTTTAGAGTTGTTGCTTCGCGAGCCTCAGCGCGTTAATTGTGCTATTCTCGGCGGATTCGGATTGCCCACGCCAGGAGAAAAATATACTAATCTCTCGCTTAATGACATAGTCTCGGCGCTTAGATCGGATAGCATGGATCAAGTCAAGGGGCTTATTGGAAAAGAGTTTCGCAAGTTCGCGGAATCAACGGGCGCCGATTTACACGCTCTCGCAGCAATAATGGAGAGCCAACTTCTCGTGTCGACCGAAGGTTTTGACTCGCGCGCGCAAATGCGGAAAACTCTCAGAAAGATTAAAGTGCCGCTTATGTCGGTGGTGGGTTCTAACGATTTTTTATTACAAGGAGATAAAACGCTTTTTGCGCAATTGGTTCCAGACGCGTGCCATTTTCAGATACAGGGCAGAGACCATCTCACCGTTGTTCCCGATCCCAAGTTTCACGCGATCGTCAGAGCCTTTTTGAACTATGTGAATAACAAGTAGAATCCTTACATCTGAAAGTCGTGAGCATGGAAGTTCAATCTAATATTATAATTACGCGTAGTTTATATTTATTATAGAGGAAAACAGTTTTATTAGAAATCATCAATATTTAAATAGGTTTATAATTATTCTAAAATCATGAAAAGAATCGTACAAGTCAAGATTTATAAAGGGGAGAAGTATTATGTGGCTGAATGTATCGATCTGCCGGTTGTTACACAAGGAATAACCTTAGATGAATTAGTAGAAAACATTAAAGAGGCAATAAGCCTTCATTTAGAAGGAGAAGATTTAACGGAATGGGATATTTTTCCTGACTTTTCTATTCTACTTAATATTGAATTAGAACCTTCTTATGCCAAAACTTAAAACATTGAGTGGAAAAGAGGTTGTAAAAATCCTTTATAATTTCAGTTTTAAAGGAATTTCTCAAAGAGGAAGCCACATAAAATTGAGAAAAACTTTAAATAATGGAACGAAGCAAACATTGACTATTCCTCTGCACAAGGAGTTAGATAAGGGTACATTAAAAGCAATATTTAGACAAGCATTAAAATTTATTCCCGAAGAAGAACTAAAACCGTACTTCTATGAGTAATAGTTTGGTTTTGCTCGTGAGTTATAAGTTCTAGTAATTTATACACTATTGTAAATTGGATTTATAGAGATCTAACCAAACCAAATAAATTAAAATCCTTATCTCGGCTTTTTTTTAGCAACCTATATAATATAGAATTGTTCAGGGAATATATTTTATAAAACAGAAGTAAATATATTTATTTGAATAAGCGAATAAAGAATAGATTCCCACCAAATCACTAAAAAATATTTTGTCGGGCGATATTTTCTCGTATTTTAAATAATTCAATCCATATGGGATTATCGCAATAATACACTAATTTAATATTTTAGAACGACGATCATTTTATTTGAGAATGGAGGTGCGTGAAAAATTTCTGTAAACAAACTCGAACAGCGCAAGGATAAAGACATTGACGAGTTCATAGACATCAAGCAGGCGCTTAAAGAGTTACAGAAAAAGCAAGATAGGGTTAGGGAATTAATCAAGTCCTCGCTTGGGTACATCTCCCATCTCAAAGAGTGAACTCGACCGCGTTAATTCGATCCCAACGATCTTAAAAAAAGGTTGAGTAGACTAGTTTTCGATCGTAATTTGAGACTAACAATTTCCGCTTCATTCAGTATTTTAGCTCTTTATGGGAACCAGATCGGCCACCACATAAAGATCCAAATGATAATATACACCCACAAAGGAGCACCAATTGGAAAAGGAAAAGCCATCTTGAAAATCACCCTTATTTTTTGCAAAAGAGATATATACTTTTATTTTGTAAAATTGCATTTAAGTGTTTGGTCAATTCCGGAATTCGGCGAGAACAGTACTGTTCAAATTAACCGCACTTTAAATACCCAAGAACTCATTATTGATGTTTATTTCAATTAAAAAAAAGAAATGAAAAAATATTTTTATTGTTATACCGGAATTTGATCAGGCCAGAATGGTAATCCAAGTAG
>JAHQWX010000503.1 GCA_029856375.1 Promethearchaeia archaeon
TAAAAAAAGATGAAAATATATAATAGCGTTTTCGAAATGGGCATTTTATATTGTTAAAATATTACATTTTAGAATAGTTCTTATAATAAAAATAAGGTTATATAAATTTCAGTTTGGTAGATCCGAATTATTAGTTATTTTTTTAATTCGGTACTCGTGCCGTTTTCAATGTCTTTGAATAGTTCCAATTCGTTTAAATCAAGGATTCTCCCAATTTTGTTAATTTTAGTATCGAGTTTATCGTTGTCAATAAAAATATAAATGGAATCGTCTCTCGGGCAGTACACAATATCGCCTTTCTCAACCATGTGAGTTGCTTTGCTATCGGCGCCTACCGATATACCGATACCTGAAAGCATCCAATGAGTTTTCGCTCCCATAAAATTAAATCGCCCTCTTATTGTGAGAGGCATTTTCTCAGTAATTGCTTCAACAGAAAACGGAGATAAGTGTCTGACGAGCGTTGCTTTAATCGTACCTTTCTCTACGATGTTAATGTCTATCGGAATGTCATCAGAATCAGAACTCATATATAGAAATAAGATGTAATTCGAATTAATAAATATTCAACCAAAAATTTATAAGGTTAAACATTCATATGAAGTGTCGGATAATAGTAATTTTGCATTGGTAAAGAAATCCCGACGTTATTTCGATAACCGCAGTTAATTCTAGCAGATAAAGATAATAATTCTTTTAACAACTTCTTCACATCCTATCATTTTAAAAATGATTCTTCTATAAAATCTCAAATCTCGAGAGAATACAGAAATTTCAAACAAATTACTGGTTCGCAGAAAAGTAGTTTATATGCACTGATATGCGAAAATATATTAGCAATTCTCTGGAAATTAATTTTTGACGCGAAAGGGCCTAAATGCGATATTCACAAACCTCTCTTAAAAAAATCTGCCGTATAAAACAAAAGTTCAATTACGCAAAACGAATTCGCTCGCACGGTAATTTCAAGTAAAGATTAGTTTTCATTCCGCTGATAGTTAACTTTTGACGATAATTATAGCAGAGAGGCTTTTTTACAACTCTCAACACACACAAAAATAATTTGAATTAATTTGCCCCGGGATAGGCCTCCTTCGAAGACTCTCAGTGGAAAATTACTGTTATCCCCTTTTTTTTTCTTTTATGTTTAAGATTTCGTTATAATTTTCTTCAATAAATTGCATGTCCGTTTTGGTGTCTAACTCTATAAAATCGTTATTTCTCTCGATTAATACCGCCTTAATTGTTTTTTCTTTTAAATATACATTATTGATGAAATCTGTCAATTTTGAATAATTCTCGAGATTAATTTTTAAATCCTCTAAGAACTTTAAAAAATTGGATGGTAAAAAAAGAATTGGAATCATTTGCAAGATTGGTCTCTTAATATCTTTGTTTCTAATATCAACTTTCTCTATTAATTTTAATTTTTTTTGAAGGTCCCGCTCAATTATATTTACCATCGATATAATACATTTATTTCTTACTAAATACTGATTGATTTTATCTTCGTTTAAGATACGGTAAAATGCAACGGGTTCATCCCTCCTGTTCTTAATCTTTTCCTCCACAACTTTCAGCACGGATTTTATTAGGTCATCTTCATACAGCGTATCTCCGGGAATTAACAGTATGTTCTCGTCGAGATTCGAGACAGATAAAATTTGTAAAAAAGAATGGAACGGTCCTTTCTTGTATTTTTTCTCCGCGTTTACGAGATACACAGTGTCGTTTAGGCGAAAGTCTTTAATGGTCTGACTCTTATCTAAATCCTCGACGAACTGCACGAATTTTTTACTTTCAAAACCGTAAATTAAAAAGATTTTGTTAATGTTGGCGTTTAATAACTGTGCAAGAGTTAATTCTAAAACGCTTTTTCCAATCCCGATAATTTTTAAAATTGGTTTCGGAACATTTAGCGAAACCTCCTTAAGTCTCGTACCTTCGCCCGCGCATAGAATTATTACGGAGAGTGCGTTCATTTTAAATCTGGACATTTTATTAATTTTATTTCGTGGTAA
>JAHQWX010000039.1 GCA_029856375.1 Promethearchaeia archaeon
CATAATGGGTGTAATTTTTCTCGAAACTATCGTGCGTGATATATTTGGTCGAATCCCACGGTCTTCTTTGATACACGATATCTTTGTATTGATTCGTGTTTTCGTCCCACCATCTCACTGTGCTATTTTTTAACATTCGATTTTCGTTTAACACGCCGTAATCGACCTCAAGATCGGCACCGCCACCGCCAGTACAGAAGTAATGGATTTCGTTGTGGTCCCAATTGTGGCTTTTATCGTATACGAGCCCGTTCCATCCGTAAGTGTATTGATAGTGTTGATAATCGTGATCGTGAGCAAAAAACACTGCGTCAACGTCCTGTTTATCGAAGATTGGGACCAATTGTCGCTGTAAATCGTAATACATCCCAGTAGTAGAAGTAGTCATAAAACTCAAGTGGAACATGCAAAATATCCAATCTTGCCCTCTCGCCTTAGCTTCTATTATATCTTGCTCAATCCAATTTATTTGAGGGTCAGTCATCGTGTAAAAATGCTCAAAATTATCGATCATTACGAAGTGAGCGTTGAAATAATCAAAAGAGTAGTACCGCCCAAGACTTGGATCTTGGTAAGGATACGAAAAAAGAACCCCCCAATTAGAGCTTCCCGTCCCTCCATTCCAATCGTGATTTCCTATTATCGCTTGAATCGGCCAAACAGCGCCAATTCTAGCGAAACTTTTTAACACGCGATGCCAATCCTCGAGATCTCCCCCAGTATCCGCGAGATCTCCGAGCTGACACACAAAATCAAAATCGCCCTCAAGAAGGCCGTCTGCAACCATTGCGCATTGATTCATCATAATCTCATTAGTGGGTTGCATATCGCCCACTATAGCGAATTTAAACGAATGTTCAGTAGAAGAAGCTGTTGTAAAATTAAATATATTAACCTTATGCCCTTGCTCAAAATTTTCGGGAATACTGAAATGATACATTGTGTTGGAATCTAATCCTTCTAAATACACTTTATGAAGGTTTCCCGCTGTTCCAGTAGCTATTTTGTCGAGATTATTCGGATTTTTTCCGTAATAGAGAATAGTTGAGTTGCTCTCCGCAGTTAACCAAGTGATGCACATGCTATCGTTCGGTCTATTGTTGTGCCAAGTCATCCATGGCCCCTCGTTATATCCATTACCATTTATTACAGGAGCAGAAGGGAAAATTATAAAATTTGTATAGAGATAACCAAATCCAACACCCGAAACAATTAGAAAGAGCATGGAAAACGACGCAAAAATCGAGAACTTGATTTTATGCATTTCAGCAGAAGCGATATTCTTCACGCCAAAATATATCAAATATCCCACTATTCCCATAAGCAAATTGCTTAAAAAGAAAACTAACAGTTGTTGAGTGGCGGGATTATCTATGTCAAAATTAAGTACATCAGCAGGGATAATGTAAATTACTAGCATTACTATGGTGAAAGACGACGCGACTAGAACGATAAAAAGCCAGCGGTAATTATAATTCCCTTTCTGAAAAATTCTCTCGATTCTTTTATTGCGATCTAATAAAACAGTAATTGCAATCGCAACTAACGCACTTACGAAACCTAAGAATAATGGTATTTCGGTACCTCCAAGTACTTGATTAATGATGTTTATCGCGAACGCAATTAAGACGATTAAAAAAGTAGCGCTGACGAAATTGAAAACAGAAAACATTATTCTAGCGATATTGGCCTTGTTATTTATCCCAACTCGCGTTTCTTCCGTACTCATCTTATAAATCCCATTAGAAAAGTTACTTTATAGTTATATTATTAATCAACACAATTTAACAAATTTGATTACGAGAATTAATGATTAAAACAATGAAAAATTAATTTAATAATCATGAGATTAAAACACCTTTCTATAGTGATTATCTTATTTTCATTTATTACGATTCCATATTTTTTAAGTTTAAGTAGCAGCGATGATGTCATACAATTGGAGAGTATCGAAAATTACGATTTTGAACATAATACTGTTAAATCAGCTGGAGATGGCTACGGTTATATTGACACTGCTAATCACCAAATGTTTTGGTTCATTCAAATTGCGGACACTCAACACATTTGGTACAACGATGATTCAATGGCTCATTTCAGGTATTTATTAAGCAATACAAGAGATATCGTAAAACCTGAATTTTTTATCCTCGCGGGCGATATCGTCGATTCCGATTATGAGAACACTTTTGGGAAAAACGAGAGGGATCAAAGAATCGAAGAATGGCAAAATTACAACGAAATTATAACAGACACTGGAATGGATATCTCCTTTTACTTTGATTTAATGGGGAATCACGACGCGTATGGCGATCCGGGATTCTCTCATTACATGAATTATTCTATTGTAGGAAAAGAAACGGGAAAAACTCAAATTGCGTGGGAAAAGAAATATAACTTTGGAGATTACGCGTTTATTGGCCTTCACACGGCTGAAGATCGTGGAGTTCAGTATCCTTATCAAGTCTTTGGGTATTTGAATCGCGCAGAACTGGATTGGTTTGAACAAAAACTAGAGACCTATAAGGATTACGATTTAACATTCACATTTGGCCACCATCCTGCCTTTGAGATTAATTCGCAGTTATCATCCAGTTTAAACACATTTATCGGATTGTGTACTGCTTACGGAGTAGATTTTTATGGTATGGGGCACGGTCATCACAACACTTACGATAATTCGTTTGGTACTTTCTGCGTAGAAACTGAATCGTTTGACAATGAGGAGCGTGCGTTTCGAATCATTGCGGTCGACAATAATAAGATTTCTTCTTCAGTAGAATATGTTAATCGATGGCCCCACGCGGTAATTACAGCACCCGTCTCGCAAGAGTTTACAAATGAAGGTGTAGTCGGTACGACGAATATTAGGGTTTTGGCTTGGGATAAAAATGGAGTAAACAAAGTCTCTTGGTCTGCGTGGAATATATTTGGAGAAATGGTTGTTGATTGGACTGATATGGTACAACAAAATGGTGGTCCTTTATGGGAAGGACCATGGAATAACACATTAGAAACTGGAAATCGCTACATAATAAAAGCAAAAATTGAAGGTGGTTCGGAGGTAGTAATAAGAGAGATATCGTTCAGTTCGATGGCGCCAATACGAGGTTTCACGATATTTAATGTTATTGTTTGGAGTTTTATAGCCTTCTTTGCCTTGATAACCTTATTACCTGCGCGCGTTTTTATTCTGAGGAAGAGATATCCCGAAAAATACGGAAAAAAACCAGATCAACTCGTTAGCAGAAAATTAGCAAAACTTTATCTTATAAAAGTCGCTATATTCTTTTTATTACCCGTGTCTTTCGGATTTCCCGTTCATGGTGAATTGGAGGCGTTTTTCCCATTTTTCACGGTAAGTATTACTGGAATCCATTTTTACTCGTTAAATCTAATATTTGGCGGCGTTGGATTTTTACTTTCGGTAATGCCCCAAGGATTCCGCCTTTCGAAAGGTACTAAATGGAGATTTCAAGCAGATACCATTATATCGCTCGTTGGAATCGGATTGATGTTATATTTCCACGGTGGTCATTACGCAATTTCATTTATCGCGCCAGCTTTGTATGGAATGATAATTATGGATATTTTAATGTTTAATGCAACAAGAAAAGACGAAACATATAGGTAAGATTTAAATGAACATTAGAGAAGAAAGAAAAGTATAGGAGGTAAAAAAAATGAAGCAAGTTAAAGAATCTGATTTCGAATACAGAGGCGGTAAGTCGGGCGTTAAGTATCTATTTCGAGGCCCAAGTATAGATTGGGGCGTTATTCTCCTTAAGCCAGGAGAATACATGGGTGATAAACCACACGGCCATAACATTATAGACGAAACTTTCTTTTTCATTCAAGGAGATGGAGTAATGATTGTTGACAACAAGGAGTATCCAGCTCCAGAAGGTAGTGCATTCTTAGTCGAGCCAAAAGAAATGCATAATATTCGAAACGATTCAGATAAAGATGTGAAAGTTGTATTTATTAAAGGTGAATACAAACCCGACGACAAAATCTAACTTTAACTTTCTTTTTTTTCCATTTAATTCCCATTTCACCTTATTTTATTTGGTTTTTAGTGAAAATGTTTTTAAAAGAACAATTTTAAAAAATATATTAGAAAACTTGGTTTTTATTTGAGGTAATCAATTTGACCAAGAAACAGAAAAAGAAACAGCGTACCACTGCGGCAGCAGAAATAACTAGAGTTAAAATGCCGAATCGTAAAGAGGGAGAGATGTTTGCCCGAATAGTAGAAATTCTCGGAAACGATAGGATGAGGGTATTTTGCGAAGATAAGAAATACCGAATAGGGAGAATTAGGGGTAAAATTAAGAAGAGAGTTTGGTTTAGAATCGGTGATCTTAGTCTCATTAATCCATACGATTGGGAGACTGAATCTTCAGATAAATTGGGAAAATGCGAGATTTTTTGGAGATATAAAGCAAACGAGATAGCATGGTTAGAACGAAACAATAGAATTCCCGAAATCTTAGATATAAATAATATTTCTTTCTAATTCTTATTGCGTATCAACCCAAAAAGCGTATAACTCCTTAAACATATATGCAAAATTTTATATTTTATGAATTCTTTTCTTAATTTAACTTACTTTTCTAACACCTCTGAAATAAGGATTAAAAATTCCTAAATTCAATTAGGTTGTTAGAGTGATTTGTAAGGTCTTATAAAGAATTCTTAAATATGAAAATTTATATTATTAATAAAAAAGAGAAAAATGAATATGACTGGCAGTGAAAATCTTAACGAGGGCGGAGAGGATGTCGTCGACATCGACATGACAATGGAAAAGGACACAGAACCAAGTACAACAATCTTCGCCGTGAGGAGTACAATTAATCAGGAAAGTAATATCTTAAAGCAGATATTTTATCGATTTAAGATTTTAAAACCTCTTCCAGACATAAAGTCCATGCTCGTATCTCCTCTATTACCGGGGTTTATTTTCATTGAAGCAACGCAAAAAACCGATGTACAGAGAGCTATTCAAGGAATTCAACATATCAAGGGAAGAATTGTAGGGCAAATTAAGCTAGAAGAAATTTCTCACGTGCTTGTACCTCGCTCCGTCACGGAATACCTTGAGGAAGGCGATAAAGTTGAAATCATAAGTGGTGTTTTTACTGGGCGTCAAGCAATAATAATGAGAATGCCACACGACACATCTGCGAGCGAAGAAGTTATTGTGAGGTTACTTCAAGAAGAATCAGATATCACAATAAAGATTCACGGAGATTACTTAAAATTAATAGAGAAAAGTAGGAGAGAAGAAGAAATCGTGAAAGTGAAAATCGAAGAAGAAATCGTAACTGACCTAGAAAAAACCATCTCATTTGACGAGGATTATGAAGCTGGTGAATTAGAGGAGGAACTCGAAGAAGAAAGCGAAGAAGAACCCGGAGAATACGAAGAATGGGACGAGGAAGAAGAAGACGAGTGGTCTAAATTCGAATTTTAAGGGGTAAATGCCCCAACTAACTAAAAATAGTTTTAGTTCACTGGTGATTTAAAATAATAAGAAGTATTTTCATTTTAAGAAGCACTGGAGAACTTATTTACTATAAGATATATGACGATATCTTTAATCTTAAATTAACGAGCGGTTTTCTCTCTGCAATTTATGCTTTTTTAAAAAACGCCCTAAAGACAATTGAACTTAACGAAATCGAAATCGGTCAATTTCGATTCATTTTTGAAATTGAAAAAATAAACGATACTGAACTTTTATTCGTAGTTTTATCCGATCGCACCGATAATTTATTAGAGCTTCGAGCTGATTTGCTTGAAATTAAAGAAAAATTTAGCAAAACTTACCACGATCAATTACTTAATTTTAATGGAAATGTCACGGATTTTTTTGATTTCGATTCTACCATTACTCAAATTATTGAAGATTCAAAGTACATAATCGACGAATTAACTTTCTATAAGATAAAGCAAATTTTTAACGAACTTAAGACGTTCTCATCTTTCGTAATCGATTCTGCTCTTATAACGCAGAATGGCGGAATAGTTCTTACTACTCTCGACGACCGCATTTTATCCGAAATAACTAGGTTACTCGAGGCACGCTATTTTACAGGAAAAACTGAGATTAACGAATTAATAACTTTGGAAGATTTTGGAATATTATGCCTTCACGCGGTAAATACTTCTCTTATAAGTGTGATTCAATTCAAAAGGGAATGCCCTTTTGAGACAGCATTAATTATATCTAAAAAATTTTCTAAAAGAATAAAAACTACATTATGAATATACTGGTTCCCATATTTTGACCTACAAATATATATATTAGTAATTTTCTATTGAATCTTTAAAAACTATGCAAACGATTATTTAATATCAGCAAAAAAAAAAGTGGGGTAAATAGCATTGAGCGATAAGGAGGAAGATACTCAAGAAGAAGACGACTCAAAAACCGAAGATGTCTCTCCTACAATTATTTCTTCTCACGATAAAGAGGTTCTTTCGCAAAAACCTCCTAATAGCGAAATCGTTTCGTATTTCTTACAATTTAATTGCGCTAATTGTCAATCGCCTATAGGCTTGAAGTCCGCTTCTGCTAGCCTTAAGATCAAATGCCCTAATTGTAAAAAGGTTAATGTGTTCCAGTAAAATTCTCTTTCATTAATCTCATTCTATACCTTTTTTAAAAAAAAGTTAAATATAAGCAACAATTACAAAACTTAGTTTATTCTATATACGGAGTCAATTTTTAAAAAAAAATAAAAAAAAAATCGTAAAAAAGAGGATACAAAGAATGCCTGATTTTAAAGACCAAGCAATTAAAGATGAAATCTTAGAAAAACTTAACTTAAAAAACCGTTATTCGTTTTTGAATAACAATTTAATGTCCGCCTTAACTACAGAAGAGTTTAACTTTTTGAGAAAAGTTCAAAAATTTTGTTTAAGGTATGAAAAAAAAAACAATATTAGACATACTCCTGATGAAGATATTTATTCTTGGATGCCAGATTTTGCAAAAGCGGGTTTTTTAACACGCGCACATAAATTTGACGATATTGATGTAAACTTTGATTATCACGGTTTAACTTGCGAAATGATGAGAGCTTTTGCCGTTGATATGTTCGATACTCAATTCAACATGGGAATGGGAGCTACTACATTAGCAATTAATCCAATAGAGGCTCATCACGATGATATACCCGAACGTTTAAACGCTCTCAAAGATCTCGTTGTAGAAGGTATTCCTGGAGCTATTTTAATAACAGAACCAGAAAGAGGTTCTGATGCCGTACATCAATTAACTACATGCACTCCTCAAGAAGATGGCAGTTTTATTCTTAATGGAGAAAAAATCTACAATACAAACGCACCAAAATCCAAATGGGTTGTTGCCTATGCAACTGCGGAAAAAAATAGTGGAAGTCAAATGGCGCAATTTTTAATTAACACGAGTTGGGACGGTTTCGAATGCAAACGAGCAGGTATTCCCTGGGTCCCTAAATTATGGCTCGGGCATGAATACTTAAATGATTTAAGAATCCCTCCAGAATATGTTTTAGGTGGAGTTGGTAAAGGAAGAGATCATCTTTTTGAGGGTTTAGTTCCTGAAAGAATAGGTATTGCAGTAATTAACGCAGCTCAAGCGTGGGGTGCTCTCTCACATGCTTTCTTATATATAAACATGAGAAAACAATTTAATCAAGAAATTTTGAAATTCCAAGGAGTTGGTTTTACATTCGCTGATTACTGGGCTTTAACAACTAATTTCACACTTGCATTATTGAAATTTTGTGAAGAATACGACGCAAAATTGGAAAAATTTGGTGGAGAAATACCTCGAAACATCTCACAAGCATTAGTTGCTTCCGCAAGTCATCTAAAATTGCAAGGAGCTTCACTATCTGAACGCTGCTGTTACGAGATGGCTAATCTTATGGGGGGTGCTGGCGTTTGTGACAATACATTAATGCAAGATTTAGTTGGTATATCTAGAATACAAGAGATAGTCGGTGGTACTCGCCAGATCCAACAATATATTTTATCGATGGCAACAAGACAATTATGGAAAATGGTCTAATTTAAAAATATTTCTATTAAAATTTATCTCTTTTTTTTAAACTTTTTTTAACTTACTAATTAAAATTTATTATTGTTAGTCTAAAAAAAAATAGCAAAAGGAAGTTATAACAAAATAGTATAATACGTGGTTGTTTTAAACCAATAGTTGTATTAGATGAATTGAATTATCCAGACTATCACAATAATTGTAATTATTATTAAAATAACAAATAGGGTAAATTTTCGGTTAAAAACTCTATTACTTGATTTTGATCCAGTTTCGTCTCTAATTTCTTCTTGAAATGTAATAGAGGAAATTTCTGTTTTTTTCAGCTCCTCGATTCCCTCCTTCTTCTTTAATTTCTTCACGGAACGAATCGCTTTATTGATTGATTTCTTTACTTCTTCAGATATTTCTTCGTCGGGGATTTCAAAAGTCTGGGTTAATTGGTCTATTCCAACAGTCAGTTCGTATCTTTCTGTAAATTCTTCGTCGATAAATGTCTTTAGGATTGTCGATTTTCCAACGGCGGCAGGTCCTGCTAAAACGACTTTGAATTGAAAAGTATCTTTATCTACGACTTGACCTAATTGAGGGGGAGATTGTAATTCCATGAGGGCAAGAATGGCCATTTGTCTGAATAACTTGGAAATATTCCGTCCTGTCAGCGCGGATGTCTCAATATATTCGATTAGATTGTATCGATAAGCAATTTCGAGGATTATTCTCTTTTCGATTAAAACACCTAATTCTTTTTCTAGGTCTTTCTTATTTCCTACTAAAATTATAGGAATATTTCCAGCGTGTTCTCGTATCGGTCCGTAGTATTCTTCTAGTTTTTCCAAAGTATCGGGTCGCGCGAGATCGAATATCAGAGCAATGACTGACGCTCCTTTAAAGAAATCGCTCCTAAAGAAGTCGAACCTTTCTTGTCCTCCGATGTCAAAGAACGAAAGCGTAATTTTGACGATTGTTGCTCACTTGATTAGGTGTAATAAATAATTTTAATTATATTGACAATATCTTTGGTACCCTATTTAATTTATCATGTTTACATTTTAATATATTCTCTGGTTTAAAACGAGCAGAACCTAAATTTATAAGAATTTAAGAAAAAATAAAAAAAAAAGATTTAGATTATATTTTCAGCAACTTCTTTTCAAGCGTTAATTCAGACGCTTCTTTCATTGCTTCATCGTAAATGTCAATTTTAAATTTATTGTGGAAAGGACTTATTTTAGCACCGAGTTTAGCCGCTTTATATAACGTTTTTGGCAAAGCTCCCATCGGCCCCTCAACGAGATTCGCCGCTCTTTCAAATTCCTTTATTGTATTATCGTCGTATCCACCGAGTAGTCCATCAAGAAATGCGTAGAAATACATAAACAGAAAAATACCGAGGAGGAATAGTATGGCAGTGTTTAGTATAAGATCGCCCAAATCAATAGTCCAGATTATCTCTCCTAAAAAGTATAGAACAATAAAATTAATTATTGCGGCAATTGCTGGAGTTATAAATGTTTTGAAAGGATATACCTTAAAGTCAGTGATTTTCTTATTTATTATTAACCACATTATAATGTCTTTGGCAAGTACAGCAGGTATATAGGCAAAAAGTACAGCAACCATATTGTTAAGCCACATTACTAATACAACTATGAGTATTGCTCTAAATGTTTGCTCGATAATCCAAGTTAAAGCAAGTAGACCGGTTTTTCCAGTTCCTTGATATACAGCGTCTCCCAACCAAGAATATATTCCAAAGGTATGAAATATCAATAAAGGTATTAAAAATTTAACTGCGGGAGTCCCGTATTCAACTCCTGCTGCTCCTACTATAAACTTTGCCCCAGTAGCATAAAGTACCGAAATTATAAAAAACCCAAAGTAGTTACCCCATCTAAATCCTTGATATATATACAGTTTAGTTAGAGCAGTCTTGTCGTGTGAGTGTGATTCGCTATACGCTCCGAGTAACGATTGTCCATAAAGTGCTACAATTTGAACCATCAATCCGATGTTCCACGTTAAGGTAAAATATCCCAATTCGTTAGAATAATTTGCTATAAAAGCGCTAGTAACAATTATTTGAATGAACCATCCAAGTTGAACAAAAGATTCACCAAATGCTAATTTTGAGCCATATTTTATTGATTCCATAAATTCTTCCTT
>JAHQWX010000040.1 GCA_029856375.1 Promethearchaeia archaeon
CCACCAAAAAAGACACCATAAGATTAATTTCTGGTGTTCCCATAGAATGTATTAACGGTAGGATTCCCGTCCTGCTCGACCTAAATTTGGTTATAAACACTAGCACCGGTTACTATCTAACTCATAGAGGGCTAGAGTTTCTGAAAGAGCTTTCGTAAAAATTTTTAAACTAAGCAAGTAATACTAAATATAGCATAATGATGACCACGCGACAATCTGAGCTTGCTCTGGCGTTGATTTTGTCGCCCCAAACTGAATGCCTTTAATATATAACTTACCGCTCCCTTTTCCCTTCTATAAATTCTTGCACCCATTGTTTAGCTATTACATCTGAAGGAGCTTGTAATGGAGGATGCTTGAAAGAGTACGCAGAAATGCTAATGAGCTTTCCAGTGATTTTTCTATCTAAAGCGATTTTCATAATCCTCAATAAATCAAACAAAACGCCCGCTGAATTCGGAGAGTCTTCTACTCTTAGTTTAGCGTCAAAAACCAAAGGCAAACCTCCAAAGGTGGTACCGTTAACTTGAAGATAACAAATCTTTTTATCCTCTAGAAATGGAACATAATCGCTTGGTCCAATCCGGCATTTCACAGGATAAGGTAATACGCTTGTTACGGCGGATGTCTTTGATTTTCTTTTTGTTGTTAACCTCGACTCTTTTTTCATGTTTTCGAAATCAGTATTTCCACCTATGTTAAGTTGAAATGTGTCGTTCACAATGACTCCTCTGTCTAAGAACAATCTCACAGCAACTCGGTGTAAAATAGTTGCACCAACTTGAGATTTAATGTCGTCGCCTGCACAAGGGAGGCTCTTTTCTTCAAATTTCTTAACCCAATCCTCATCCCCGGGAATCCTTTCGCTCACTATAAACTCCGGAATTCCATTAATAAAACCACACCCAGCATCTATCGCAGCTTGGGCATAAATTCTTGATGCCTTGAAACTACCAACTGGTAATAAGTTTAATAAGATTTCAGCTCCTGAATCTTTTAATTCTTGAGCTAAATCCACTGGTTCTATTTCTTCTTCGTTATAACAAAAAAAAGTTCTTCTCATATGTTCAGCACAACCATCAGATACTGGACCAGGCTTCACTATTACACCCGACTGTCCTAATTTTTCCCTATCTACAAACACAGAGCAACAATTAGGTGGGGAAAAAATTGCATCGTTAATATCTTTCCCTATTTTATTGCGATTGATATCAAACGCGCACACACATTCTAGATCGTTAGGATTATAATTACCAATTTTAGGATTCATTATTCCCTGTATATACAAATTATCTTCTTCGACATCTTCATAGTATTTTATTCCTTGCACTATTGCAGATGCAACATTTCCTAAGCCCGCAATCGCAAATTTGATTTTACCCATTGATATTTACCCTCTACAATAAATATTAAGAAAAAAATGAACAACATATTTAAAGGTTTATTATATCTTCGATCTTGGTTTCTCTATTTAGAATTCCTATATTTTCTTTCGTAATAACCCCAAGTTTTTCTCTCGCCAAAACTATTCAAGCCATCTTTTAATAACTTGTTTTTAAGAGCATCATATTGTATTTTTGTAATTTCTTCTCTTGAAAGTAAATAATCCAAAATCTCAATAGCTTCCTCATTGTTACTACATCTTCTAATAAAAGATACGGGACCTGGACTTATTAAATCGTCAGAACCGTCCTCGTCCTCGATAAAGTGTTTATATCCAGAAATCTCGATGTTGTATCCTTTTTTTGTCAATTCCTCGTACAAATGAGGCAGAGTTTTCTCAATTTGATTCTTAGGATAGGATATTGCAATACCTTTTTTCTCATCAATAAGAATCTCCCTTTCTGAATTATTGTTATTAGTGTTCTGTTTTTTATCAGGCAAGTTTGAAAAAACCTATATTCTATCCTATATTATACTATCCAAATTAAATTAATATTATCATTATAGTTGGTTCCAATGAAAATATTTATCACTGACGGAGTTCATAAAATTTGCGCGTCTATTCTTGAAAATGCAAATTTTGAGCTCGTTCAAAAACCTACTCTTTCTAAGGAGGAATTAATCGAAGAAATTAAAAACTACGATGGAATAATTGTAAGATCAGCAACAAAACTTGACAAAGAGGTCTTAGAGAGCTCAAAAAATTTGAAAATTATTGGTAGAGCTGGTGCAGGTTTAGATAATATTGACCTAAACAAAGCAGCCGAATTGGGTATAAAAGTTGTTAATTCTCCTGAGCCATTATCGATAGCAGTAGCAGAATTTACAATCGGAGTTATGATTTCTTTAATGAGACATATTTCGAAAGGTGATAACGCATGTCACTCGGGAGATTGGAATAAGCAAGATTGTATTGGAAATACACTATATGGAAAGAAGCTTGGAATCGTAGGATTTGGTAGGATAGGTAAAGAAGTTGCGTCCCGTGCGCTATCCTTTAAAATGACAGTGGGAGTATTTGATATATTGGAAACAGAAATAAAACAAGCAAAAAGCATGGGATTAAAAATTTTTGAATCTATTGAGAATTTGATTAAAGAATCTGATATCGTATCTTTGCATGTTCCATACACAGAAAAAAACTATCAATTAATAGATAAATCGAAATTAGATTTCTTTGACGAAAATAAAATTTTAATCAACACTGCTAGAGGAAAACTTATCGATGAGCCGGCCCTCATTCAGAAATTAAAAAATAGAGAAATCAAGGGAGCGGCCCTAGATGTGTTTTACGAAGAACCATTAATGAATTCGGAGTTATCAGAATTGAATAATGTAATACTTACACCCCATATTGCAAGTCAAGCAAAAGAAACGCAAATAGAAGGCGCTAAGATAATCGCAAATAAATTCATGGAATTTTTTAATAAGAAATAGTATTCTTTTCTAATTATTTTAAATAAAATTTTTAATTTATGCATGTTTTAATCAATAAGAATAGAAAAGATTTTAAGAACATTAATGAAGTCGGGATATAATCATATAAAAGATACATTTCAGAACATCGATACTGGGTATAATTCAGATTATTGGAACAGAGGAATTAACTTTAGAAAAAGAAAATCGGTTGAGCGAATCGATAAACCGACAAAACTATATCGGGCTAGAGAGTTAGGATATAAAGCAAAACAAGGATACATTATTGTTCGCTCAAGAATTAGAAAGGGAACCCGTCGTAAATCAAGACCAAGAATGGGGAGAAAACCAAGGAGTTTGGGAGTAAGCAAGATAACTCCGAAAAAGAATTTACAAAGAATTGCTGAAGAAAGAGCCCAAAAAAAATACACTAATCTTGAGGTTTTAAACTCGTATAAGATCTATGATGATGGTAGGCATTGGTATTACGAAGTAATATTCGTTGATCCCAATCATCCAAGAATTAAATCTGACCCTAACATTAAATGGATTTGCGAAACCCATCACAAGAGGAGAGTGAATAGAGGTCTAACTTCTGCTGGGAAAAGAGGACGCGGCCTTCACAAAAAAGGTTGGGGAACTGAAAAGAACCGCCCTAGTATTAGAGCAAACAAAAACCGTGGAAAATAATCCTATTCCTAACCTCGAATAAATTCTAATAACTTAGATATATTGGATTTGAAAATCTATTTATCTTCTTACAAATTAATAAAAATGATAATAAATTTTATAAAATTATTAATTCTTAAGAGGTCTCGATTTAATTGGGCTATTTTGAGTCGCGAGTTCCTATTGATATCAACGATTACGAAAATACAGTAAAAAAACTTAGATTTTTAGAAAAGCTAAATTTTAAAAAAATCATCCTAGAGCCTTTAAAGGTAGAAAAAATAAGTAAGAACTTAAAGGACAAATTAAGGAAGGAAGTTGATATCGATCTATATTTCAGAATAAATCTAAAACCAAATTCAGCGTCGGATTTAAAAAAAATAATCAGTAAATACAATCAATTTCCAGATATTTTGTCTGTGGAATCTACAAACAAAGAGGTCCAGCTCTTTTCAGCTCGTGATACGAGAATAGATATAATTTCTTTTTCCAATATTGATGTTACAAAAACATTAACACCTGGTGTAATCTCATTATCAAAACAATACAATTCATTCATCGAATTTTCATTTAATCCTATGTTCACAGAAAACAAATTTGCACAATCAAAGAACATTCATTTCATCATATCTGCTGTAAACCTAGCATTGGCAAATAAAGCAAATTATATTATCAGTGGGAATTTTTCGAATATTTATGATTATAGATCTCCGAAAGTCTTACTTAGTTTCTGCCAGACATTACTAGACATGCCTTTACCTAAAGCAAAATTAGCTTTAAGAGACAATCCAGAAAAATTAATAGAAAAAATTGAGAGGAGAAACGACCCAAACTTCATTGAAGAAGGTGTGAGGCTAATAAATTCAGAAAAGGGGGGACGATAAGCTATTGAAATATAAAAGACAAAGATATTTACTATTTTATTACATTTTAGAAAAAGAAAAAATAGAATTCAATGAGAAGATCCTAATAAATCTTATTTGGAGAAGTATATCCCGCTATTTTGGAATAAAAGAAACAAGCAATACTGGTTTATGGATAGTAGAATTAAATCCAATGGAACATTGGGGCATTTTAAGATTTGTTCACACTTCTAAAGAGAACATTATTTCTTCGTTGGGAATGATTAGATTTCTAAAGGATTCTCGTTTTTCTCTATATCCAGTAAAAACTAGCGGTACAATCAAAAAAATTAAAAAATTTCTTAACGAAATACAAAATGGAAAAAAATTAAATAGTTTTTAATTCGAAATGAAAGAAAATAAACCTTTGACAATTGGATACTTGAAGGAAAGAAAAGATAAAAAACTCTTTACATTGCCAATTCCAGAGGATCTGCTACTTAATCTCGAAGAAAAAAGAAATATTTTGATAATTCAAACCAGATCAACGAAATTCTTAAAATTTATGGTGTATCCCGTTGATAACGATAAAATAATAAAAATTACTATACATGGAAGAAATAAACCTTCTAAGGTGATTTCGAACTTATCAGATTTACTCAAAAGTTTAAATGTCGTTCACACCTCTGGTATTACGTTAAATGAAAGTCAATTTTCTCAAGAAATATATCTAGATCAAACCGAGATTAACGATCATTTGAAAAAAAAACTAATAAAAATAGAAGGTATAAAAGTTATTATAGATGAACTTTTTATTGAATAAATATCATATAATTGGTAAATACACTTTTTGATCTCTCATGAAAAACTGGAAAATTACGCTAAAATTTCCCGACGGAACTACAGATCAACTGGAACTTTTTGATGGGGCCTCAATTCTAAAAGGTTATCCAACTATTAAACGAGCATATTTTAATTCCCTTGCCGACCTCTTAAAAAATGAAAACAACAAATACATCTCGGGAAAGGCAATTGAAAAAGTTATTGGACCAGATAAGGCAGATTGGACAAATAATCCATGGCTCTTATTTATAATTAGAGATAACGAGAAGCAAACGCCTTTTTGGTTCTTATTCAAGAGAGAAAAAAAAGAGATGAACGGTATCTTAGTGGCAATTGGACCAGAACAATTTGCAGAATATTTAAAGGCAAGTTCGGAGTCCGATATTAATCTAAAGAAGCTATTATACTATTTTACTGCATACGATAAAAAATGGACAATGCTGGTCTTGTTACCGAATTATTTGCCCTAAAATTTTTTTTTCACAACTAGAGTTTTACAACCATTCTATCATTTTTCTCCCGCATCTTGGGCATTTTTTAGAAAATGATCCTAATGGCCACCCACAATCTGGGCAGGTAGTTCCTGCACCACTTTTCTCGAATAATTCTTGCTTCTTAGCAATCTCTGATTGAAATTTTGCTTTTAATTGCTCAATTCTTTTATCTCTTTCGTCAATTGAAAGCCAATATAGCTCCTTTATTATTTCTTCGGCTTTCTCAAAGGCTAATTGGGGTATTTTCTCAATTAATTTCGCTCTAATGTGTGCTCTTTTTCTTGCTCCAATTAATTCGTCCCATCTATTGTCTCTTTCTTTTTTCGTGAGCTGAATTAACTGTTCCCTAAAAGCAACCCTCTCCCAAATATCAATAACCATACCATCGTTTACTAAATCTTCAATTTGTTCTACAATTTCTCTTAATCGATTAATAAATAGCTCCTGTTCATTTGAGTCCATCTCCCCTAATAAATTGTGATATTTAACTCTCTCAGCCTCCGATAGCGTTTCAAATTCGGTTAATGCCGACATTATTTCGTCCATCGGTTTTTCTAATATTGAAACACTTGAATCACTAATTGAACTATCAATTTCTTGCTCAATTACTATGTTTTCATCAGATTCTTCTTCGGGTATTGCCGCTTCGGTCTCTTGAATGGGGATGGATTTTTCTTCGGCGATTTCTTCTTCAATAGTGAGTGGTTTCATGGAAATGCTTTCTTCACTCACCATTTTGATATAACCTTCAATAATCGAGCTAAGCTCTTTTTCTGTGGGAAATCTACCAAATTTCTCCAAGAAATTAATGATAAAATTAGTTGCATCTACCCTTGATATTTCAAATCCTCGATTTTTGATCTCATTAATGATTTTTTCTATGGTCAACTCCGAGTCTTCCACAGTTGGCACTTTTCCCCTAAGCTCGGGTTCTTTTTTAACCTTGGGTGCCTTAGCTCTCTCCTCTCGTAATTTTTCTTCACAAAGCTCCCAAAATTTATTAAGGTTATCAAGCGCACCCCTAAATCTTAAATATAATTTTCCATCTTCAATAAGCACATATATTTTATTGTTTTTTTTTACATCCTCTGTCATATCTTGAGTATAAAAATCAACTTCATAGAGTAAATTTTCTAATTTGATTATGTTTGTATCCATATGAAAGGTTTCTTTCAATATTTCTGATATTAAATCTGAGACCAAAGAAATGTTCAAACCTCTACTATCATAAATTTTAGTCTTTTCTTCCATATGAATTATGTCATCTCTTTCGAAATAAGTAAATTTCTAAGAATTGGTTAAAAAAGATTTATATTTTTTTTTCTATTATAAAAGATATTAGTCGGGTATATTTAAAAAATAATTGGTTTGAGATTGGACTTCTTGGAAAAGATAACTAGAGCAAAAATTCTAGCAGTTTTCATTCTACCCTTAATAGTTTTTTCATATCTCAACCTCTACACTACTTTTATAAGAGCTGAATTTGATAATAATCTTCTTGTTTCAACTGAAATTATGCCACCAATTATTGACGGCAATTACTCTTCAATCGTCTCGGAATGGGATAATAAAAATAGCACAAAAGGCTCGCTTGATGATCTTAACATCGAAATTTGGATTGGTTATAACGAAACGAACTCGTCCCTATACTTTGCTATAAGCTTAGATTTAGAAAATCACCAATCTAAGGAATTCTTAGGGATTTTAATATACAACTCGTCAAATTCAAACGAATCTGACTTTGTCGATGGCAAAATAATTCAAAACTATAATTTAGGGACAGCTAGTCACCAATCTAATTTTGTTGATCTGAATTTTATTAATGAGACTTACTCGAACATAGATAGCGTAAAAAATGGAAATGGTTCTTGCAAACTTGATGGTAAAAAGACTAAATACGAATTTGAAATCGAATTCAACGAAAATAATACGGATAATGAAGACGCTGTTTTAAATATTTCTCAGATATATGCCGTCAAATTTATTTACGGTCAAAATGACGATTATAGTATTCCTTTTTCAAAGGAATCTGAGACCCTTCTTGTGCAAATTGGTTTAGGGGAAGATTCAGAAATAACGCCTGAAGATTTTACTGAAGTCGTCTTAAATATCCTCACAATCGTCTTCTTTATTTGTGTTGGTTCTCTGTACGGTTATATAGGATACTATATTTATAACTCTAAAAAACGTAGAGGAGGAAGAAGATAAGTGCCGAAATATAAAAAAACTCCCGAAAAGCCGCCTCTAAAAGAAAAATCTACTAAAAAACAAATAAGTAGAGATGAATTTATAACCAAATCAAGTATTAAGTCGTTTTACATAGCTGGCGCTTGCTTCGTAGTTTCAATTCTTTTTAACGCTGGCATCTTGACTTTTCTTATGAATCAAAACATTTATTTAGATGTCATAGATGTTTCCATTAAATCAGCTTCAATTATTTTATTTTTCTTGTTTTTATGCATCGCTGTAGGAAATATTGAAGAAATTAATGGTAAAGTTTTGGGATGGAAAGAATTAGTCGGCTTAATATTAATCTCACTATTGCAATCTATAAGAAACGGCTGGGTTTTACTTGTATCGAGTATTGGAGTAGCATTAGTGATATTATATCTTTGGATAATTCAAGAAGGAAGCTGAAAAATAGTTACTGAATAATTATAGTTATACTAGTTTCCCTAACTCGTTTTTAAGTAAGTCCCTGACCGCCATTCTTATTGCTTCGCTTCTATTTGGATAATAATTTTGAGATACGAGTTCCTCTAATTTATCTATGTATCTTTCAGGGAGATGAATCGTTATTAACTTCATAAAGAAATACTACGAAATCTAAAATATATTTTGATATATTATTTCTGTATTATAAGATAGAATTGCGAGAAAATTTTCAAAAAAAAAGATATAAAATTCAGCACTCCTTTGGATTTGGTTAAATTTGAGCAAAAAATATTTGACGCTTCAAACAATTCTCAAAAAATATCGCAATTCTTCTAATTTTAAGGATTTCTTTAAGTGGTATTTCGCATTTTTTAGGAAAAAATCTAAAAGTATGAAAAAGTCAGAAAAAGTTTTGGAAAATTTTCAAGACTTAGAAAAAATTTTTGACTTTGCCTATTCAAATAAGAGATCCCAAGGGATTTATTTTACCAAAAAATACATCGTAGATTTCATGGTAAAAAAGACTTTAGGAAAATTTATTTCTAAAGAGAAGTCAAATCTTAAAAATAATCTTGCTCAACAAAAAAACCAAATTAGAGCAATTGATGGCTTTCTATTCAAAATATTTTCAACGAGTGTCTGCGATCCGGCCTGCGGAAATGGGTATTTCTTATTAGAAGCTTTTTTTTTATTCTATGAAAATTATCTTGAAGTACTCTCTCTTTTGAAAAAAAGGAATATACCCGTAGAAGAATTAAAAATAAGGGATTTATTTTTGGATCCGGTTGCATACATCATTAAAAATAACATTTATGGTGTAGATTTAAACGAAAAATCAATAAAATTCTGTTCCATACTATTCAATTCTTTTGCACTAATTTCAAATCCCTTAAATCTTCAATTTATACCAAATATAAAGGTCGGTAATTCTCTAATCTACAAAAATGTAGAAAATAGTCCAGAGATTACTGTTTTTGAATGGAACTTGGAGTTTCCTAAAGCTTTTAATGAAAAAATCAAAAATCCCGGCTTTGATTTTGTTATAGGAAATCCCCCGTATGTGAGAGTTCATAAACAAGATAGAGAGTTAAAGCGAGCTCTTAAGATTCTTTATTATAGCCCTTATAGAGATTTCGACTTGTATATTGTATTTTTCGAAATGGCATTAAGAATTTTAAAAGAGGGTGGAGTGCTTTCTTACATCACTTCGGATAAATTTTTAGTAAGATTATACGCAAAAAAATTAAGAGAATTAATGCTTAGAAAAGTTAAAATTAAAGAATTAATCGATCTTTCTCGAATACAAGCCATTTTTCCAGAAAATATATATCCAATTATTAGTATTGTAAAAAAGAATAAAGACATTTCGGGGACGCATCTTATAAAATACTATAAAATCACTAAAAATGTCAGAGCAAATTTACCTTTTTTATTATCGGGAACCGCGATCTCTGAGAAAAAGGATATAATATTTGTTAAAAAATTGCAAAAAACTATTCAAAAAAAAAATAACATGCAATTAGTCTTTATCCCGAAGGAATTTCAGGGAATTTTTGAAAAACTTGAAAATTTAGACAAAATAG
>JAHQWX010000041.1 GCA_029856375.1 Promethearchaeia archaeon
CGAAAAATTTTTCCAAGTACGCGAAAAAAAGCGATAAGAAAAGCTATTTACGAAATACAGGAAGAATTTAATCTATTCAATACTATATTGAAAATCGTAGAATATTCGGAAGAACGATTTGAACTATTACCTAAAAGAGAAATAGTAAACGCGATCGATAATTTCACCCTTGGTGATTTATTTAACCCTCTTGAAATCAAAATCTTGGCATATGTAATTTATAACCATCCAAATGCACTTAAAAGAGATTTGGCGTTTAAGTTAGGAAAATCTATGTATAAGCACATCAAAAATTTAAAGAAGAAAGGTTTTATTGAAGAAAGAAATGGAAAAATCTTTCTCTCTACTCATTTTTTTGATTATTTTGAATTGATTGATTGTTCTGTGGAAAATCTTAAATCAAAATTGTTATCATTGTTAAGTGGAAATTAAGAATAATTCTTTTTAACTTCTTTAATTACTAAATCAACCATATCCTTGACATTTTTAATTTGATAAAAAATTGCACCTTTATCGTAAAGATCTTTGAAGCGCTCGTCATCGTCGATTTTAGTTTCGAAAGAGTTAATAAAAAAAGCCACGATTTTATGACCTTTTTTCAGCAATTCTATCATCCCTTTTTTCGCAGGTCTCCAGTTATATAACCCAAAATCCGTGATTACGATGATTAATAACTTTCTTTCGCTTTTTTCCGCTAATTTAATCATGTGTCTTATCGGTAATATGGTACCCGAACCTTGCCATTTTAATAGTCTTTTTTCTGCTTTTATGTAGTCAAAGGTCCAATCTAATACATCAGCTCTTCCGGCAAAGTTTATTACGCTAAATTTACACCCTTTTCGAGCAATATAATGTAGCACTGCAAACGCTGCAACAAGAGCAACATGATAAGGTGTTTTTGAATTTGGACTTATCTTCTTTCGATACATCCAATTCATTGATCCAGATGAATCCAACACAATCATTAAGTCGGGAAGTTCTTTTTCCTCCAAAATCCCTGGGCCTTCTTCGTAATTCCACTTCTTCGTTGTAATATTAGGAATTATTTTTGGAAAGCTTAATAAGGTCTGAACTGCGTCAAGTTGTTCCAAGGGATCCCCGATCCGCCAAGTTTCGGGATACGCTGGCATTTGCCCACTTGGTTTTTCTTCGTACATTTTAATAGATATCAAATCCTTGGCCAATCCTCGATACCACGAATTTAACGCTTCGCCATCTTTTAAAAGTCCCGCCTGAACTGCTGGTGAACCGTAATCGTTAAAAGATCTGTCCTTAGCAAATTCTTCAGCTTTCCTCCGATTTTCTTCCTCGTTATCTTTTTTAATTTTATCAATATTTCGATTTTCTAACGGATTCCCCAGAACATCAATGATTTCTTCGGGCATTTCAACAACTGTTCGTCCACCCTCAGACCTTCTACGTTCCTTTCCTTTTGGGCATTTACCAGATCCAGGGCCGATAAGAGTGAATGTATCGTTGAGAAATAGTTTTAGCAATCTCCCAATTTTTTTAGTTTTTTCTTCCCATTTGGACTCGTCTTCAAAATTTGTGTTCACAATCTTCGTAATTTTTTGAGCTACAGTCTCAACCTCGCTAAAATCGTATTCACCGGCAATTTTTTCGTTCCACAAAATCTCGTAGCACCTAAAAAGCATCTCTAGAAAGGGTATTATCTTTTTTTTCTTATTTAAAATGACTTCAAAGGTGTGTCTGTTTTCCCATAACATATCTATTGGATGCTTTCGATAAAGCGTTGTATCGATGATTAAATCGGAAAAAACATTTACAACGATGGGAGCAAAATGATTTGGAACAGATTTCATTGCAGCAGCTAAAAGTCGAGCGTTTGTTAGACCATCATAGGGGATTAAATCGTAGTATCCAATTTCGTGCATCGCAAGTAGCGAAAAATACCTAATATAATCCTCGTCTCTTGCGAATAAAGGAGCTTGCGCTAAATTCATTGTAACTTGCCATTGGTCGTAAGGGTCGATATAAAATCCCTCGTTATGAGTGTAATTAAATTTAAAAACAGGTTTTGATAAGGGAGGAAAATAATATTCTTCTAACGCTTTAGTCCACGCAATTTCGGCTAAGTGAATTAATTTCTCCTCGTCGTTTAAAGAGACCTTTTTAGAAATTTGAGGTTTTTTTGGGCCAGTTCTTTTTGATTTAGATGGCACTTATTCAATCTCCTCTATAAAAGACTCTTGTTCGATCAACTCCTTCAGTTTTAACGCTTCTGAGCCCCCAGAAATACCAAAATTGATTATTGAGTCTTCACTTGTTCCCGTTACATTTATCTCTATAAGCAAATCCTTGGTTCGGATTTGTTTTGTCTGTCTTTTTTCGAACGCTTTCTTTATTAACTCCCCTAATTCGGGAAACTCGACTTCGACAGATGCCCATATATCTTGCCAATACTTATGTTTGAAATTAAATACCGTGAGGGTTTGCTTATACAATTCTTGATTACATCGATTAATTAGATCTCCTCGATTAGGAAACTCAATATTTTCTAATAACTCGTCTCTAATTCTCGATAGGGTTTTAATGTCATTTTTCTTGGAAGCAAATGTTATTTCTTTAGCAATTTCTGAATATTCTTTGTTGTTTATGGATTCTACTAGTGGGAATAGGTCCAATTTTACAATTAAGTCGTTATTCACGAACTTTTTAATTTCTTGCAAGGTTTTTTCGGAACCTTCTCCTAATCGAAATCTTTCTACGATCTCGTAAGCATTTTGTCTTTTAATATATCTCTTCCTTCCTCTATCGATTAGATCTATCGTATATTGTAGTTTATCTCCAAAATATGGGCTCGCATTCAAATCTCTATCGCTATAATTAACTCGATGAGAAATCACATAAGGAGCAATCGTAACTACGAGATTAATATCGACTTTATTAAGACCCAGTAGCCACGCAAAAGCCTTTGCGTATCTTAAAAGATCTTTTGCCACTCTTACGCTTAAAATGGACGCAACCTTATTACAAATACTCGCTTTCGTGTTGAAATGGCATCCAGAACACAATCCTTCCCCCGGTTTTATATCTTCGAGATTTCCCTTGTCCACTCTTAAACAAAGCGTAAATTCTCGAACAATAGCGTGAATAAAATTGTCAGCGTCGCTCTTAGCTTCTATTTTATCCACTTGATACCAGATTTCCATCAATTCGTCCAATGTTAAAACTTGAGGAACTTGTACTAGCTCATCATAAGGTATGTATTTCTCATCTTTTCCTCTTAATATTATCTGTAAATCATGGCTAGTGGGCATAGATATCGGAACGGAAATACCGAATCTATCCAAAAATGGTTCGGAAAGTTGGAATGTTCCTACATCTTGCGGATTTATCGTTGCAAAGAGACAGAATTTGTTTATATCTTTTACTTCATCGAAATATTTCACTTTTCCCTCAGCAAGCAGTGATAAAAGGATGTCCTGTGCATATGGCGTTAGACGATTTACCTCGTCAATTATTTTCCAGAAATCAATAACAAATCGTCTCCAAATAACCATCTCCCTTCCTTGCATAAGTTCACCCAATTTTAGCGTACCAATCAATTTTTCTTCAGTTAATTGAGGATGGCCTCTTATAATTGACGATTCGATGTCATCAAGAGAATTTCCTGTTATCATTCTACCTAAAAGTTTGCAAATTGTAGTCTTTCCACCCCCATGACCTCCAATTAATAACATAGCTGAATTTGGAACTAACGCATTTAGAACGCAGATTGTTAGGATCTCTGGAAGTTGCTTTGATTCGACCTTTTTCTTACCATCCGGTGTGTATAAAACTTTGATATTTCGCGAATGAACGAATAATTGATTCGCTTGAATTAAATTTATTATCTTTTTTATTTTTTTTTGTAAGGTTTCATTCTTAAGGTTATTATTGGTCATATCTAGAAATTCCCTAATGATTTTATGAGTAATAGTAAATTTAATTCATATATTTATTCCTATCTTGACATTATTTTAATTATTAATTAAAAGATATTCTATTATTATAATAAATATCTTTCTCTATTCTTCAAAAATTTTTTTTGATTCCAATATCCTAATGGTGGTTTTTTAACATTCCACTCTTTACATAATTTATCAACTTGATGACGCCATACTCCATATATCTTAGCTATTTTTGACACAGGTGCTTTCCAAATTAAATCTTGAAGTTCTTCTTTAGAAAGCTTTTTCTTAAATTGTCCATATACTCCTTGTTTTCTAACTTCAAATTGCTTCCTTTTCCTTTCAAGACTATACTTATAGTTAGCCATCATCTTATTAAACAATTCTCCTCCGAGACTTATGCGATAGCAATTAGATCCCTTTACATAGCGGATTCTATAAGGTAAATGATATTTTTCTTTGATTTGCTTTATAAAATTAACACTACCAGATGTGAGGGTAGTCCTCCCTTCTGTTCCATCGCCATCATATAAGCCAAGAAGAAAAGCTAAGTTTAAGTCCATATTCCCAAGCTCTGGTAGCTCTATAACCTTAGATTTTTTGTTCATTACACCACATTTTTGCAGATTATTAACAAACTTTCTATTTGAAAATTCTATCACTATAAGTTTACTATTTCCTCTAAACCTGTATCGTTTATACCTTAAATTAAATCCTATTGCATTAGCAAAACGATCGATAAGAATTTCATCTTTTTTTCCTAATTCAATCGAAAATCTAATAAGATTTTTCTTAAAAAATGAAATACAAGCATCAGCATAAATGAATCCGAGCCAATAAGCTTTTTCTTTTGTATTTATTTCTTTAAAATAATCCAAAATTATTTTTGGATGATGATCATATATTTTATAACGATTTGAATAAGGTAAATCATTAATTTCACTATATTTTTCTAAAAAATCAATGATAACTCTACTTTTCTCTTTAAATTTTGATTTCAAACTTGATATAAATTCTTCTAATCTATCCAAACCAATCAAATAAAAAGAATTTTTCTTTAAAGCCGGTTTTAAAAAATCTCTTAAATAATTTTCATCTTGTCCAAAATATTTACTTAAAGTTTTGTCTGTTAATTTACCACCCCATAATCTATTAGCTGGAACGATCCTTTCTATTTCCTTCTTTATATCTTCTATTAATTCGATAGTTCCATAAGATTTTTTCTCTCTTTTTTCCTTAATGTCTCTAATATCTTGTCACTTCTTGTAGCGAAAGAATTTGTAATTTTAATGTAAAATCTATCTAGAAAATAAATTATATTCTTAAATAAGAATAGACACTTTTAGATTAATGGAAAAAATGAAGAAACCTATTTTATAAAAAATCAGCTAATTTTCGTTGTAAATTAAACCGATGAGTGGGCAATCCCATCTCCTTTTTAAGTGTGTTTGCATCCTCGGGTGAAAATCCTCGAAAATTGTTATTGAAAATAACAATAATTTCTTTAACTTTAGGCTTTTTTTGCAATACGTTTAAATTTTTATGCACATCAATCATAATTTCCGTTTGATCCCGCTGGATCTGATTAAAAACAGTAAGAGTATGATCCCCAATAAGTCTAATGTAATAATTCGCTTGATCGGGATAGTAATAAGGTTTTACACGTTCCATATATGGCGTTACAAACGAAATTTTGGAATTTATTAAAAATGGCTTTAGATTATCCGGAGAAAACCATGAATTATTCCTAAATTCAATGAAGTGTTTTACTGATGTTGGAGAAATTTCTAACGCCCTCCTTAACTGTGAAGCATGATCGGTTGAATGTTTAAACCTTGGTGGAAATTGCCATAAATATCCAGATATTTTAGGTTCTAAAGGTTTCATTCTTGAAAAAAATAAGTCAATAAAGGACTCGTTATCTATATTTTCCTTTTGATGCGTGATATTTTGCCATACCTTAATTGTAAAACGGAAATTATCTGGCACCCATTCGTACCAGTTTTGAACCGCCCCGTTGTAAGGAACATTGTAGAAGGTGTTATTAATCTCAACAATGTTAAATATTTTCGAATAGAAATTCAAATGGTCTTCTCGCTTCAGTTTTTTAGGATAAAAAGGACCAATCCAATCCTTATAGTCCCATCCAGCGCATCCAACGGAAATTTTTGCCATCTTATTTCCAGTCTATTTAGTGGTTACTCTACGGGCTAATCAATGCCATTAAATCTTAAAAATATATTGGTTAGAATCTATAAATTTTTAAAACTGATGTATATATTTAAAATATAGGAAACAAATCAATTTAGAAACATGACTCCGCCAAGGCGTAATCCAAAACGAGCTAAAGGAAAAACATACGATGTTGATGAACCGCCCGAACAACCACCCAAGTTAGTTTATCGAAAATCCAGAACTAGAATCTGGATGATATTAATTTTCGTTGGAATAGTTGGAATTTTATCAGTTTTACTTTTTATCACGCTCAATCCTCCGGAGGTTGATATTATTGAGCAGTATGATGTTGCTAAATTAGAATATTTTGTCTGGACAGAAGAGAATTATGATAACGACCGAACTAAGGTCTCTATCAGCAACTATAGTATGATAGTAAATGTAACCACAAGATACGACAATAAAGTAGATGGTGGATTAATTAAAGGTTTTTACGACGAGATTCTCGGAAAAATTGTCGGGTATCAGAGAATATTATGGTTAAATAGAACAGTTGATTTAGATAAAGATGGAAAGGACGATTACACGGATTACGATGCAAAAAGCTATGGGTTTCCAGAGGATGGAGAGTTATTTAATAAGACGATAGTAATTTCTTACAGAATTCTTGCAATTCAAAAATCAAGCATCTCCTTAGAGGAATTGTGAATAAAAGGAAAAGGAACTGTTGTCATTGATAGGAATCTTCAAATCATAAACTTTAAGATTTCATATAAGTGTCTTTAATCTTTTCAAGGTCGTAAGCTATATTCTCTATTGGTTGTTCGCCATCGATGACTTTATCGAGGCTCTCTATTAATTCTTTTGGAAATAATTCTACATTAGCGATGAAGTGTCTATATGCCTTAATTTCGTCAGTTACCTCGTATTCGCTCGTACTACGCTTAGCGTCAAATTCTTTCATTATACTTTCGATGAATGAATCGATTAAAGCGTTATTTACCTCAATTTCGTATTTATCAACATCAAGACTGACTTCTGCAACAAGATGTCTATATTTTTCTTCAAGTTCATTTATTTCTTCTGCTCTCTTTTCTTCTAATTCCTGAAGCTTGGATTTTATCTTTACTTGTTTTATCTCTAAATTCTTGAGTTTCTCTTTTAGTTGATCAATCATCTTAAGCTAAAAAAAACGAGTTTATATAAAAAATTTCGCGTTCAATTTTTAGTACAGTAAAATATTGCTATATTTCTATTAATTGCTTTAAATCTTCTATAATATAGTCGGGAGGGTGTTCCCATTTCCTAACTTCAGCAATACTTCGCAATTTCCTCCTAATAACCAGACATGATTTTATTTTGGCGTTGTGAGCTGCGAGAATGTCTACCTTTGAATCTCCGATCATTATTGTATTTGATTTCATCTCTACTATACTCTTTTCTTCATGCAAATTATTGTTTTTTAAAAAAAAATCAAGCGCAAGATTAATTCCCGTCGATTCAGGCTTACATATCGTCTGATCTTCTCCCAATCCAATGATAATTTTGAAAAACTTCCTCAAGTTAAAATGTTTCAATTGATAATCAACAATATAATCGGGTGTATTACTAATTATTGCTAATCTCTTATCTAAGCTTACTAACTGTTCTAAAGTAGGCAAAACATCTTCAAAGGGTTTAATCTTCCCTTGTTTGATTAGAGGTTTTCTGAGTTCGAAATCCATTATATCAAGCATTTCCCAAAAATTTTGATGTTGATTTACGCCCCAGTCTCGCAATAACTCAATGTATCCCTTACCAGAAGACCAGATTTTAGTTCTTTCTTCAAATTCTGGGATTTTTTTTACTTTAAAGTACTTGAGTGTATCTACTAACAAATTATCAAAATAGTGCTGAATATCAGGGATTTCAACAAGACAATTATCTAAATCGAATAAAAAATAACGGAAACTCATTAAAAATATCCTAAATGGTATTTTTTACCTTTATCATCAAAAACATATACAACCCCCATACCCAGAGCTTCAGAATCTTCGGCTCCTTCAGAAACTTTCGTAGGTTTGGCAACTCTCTTAATCGTTTCAAACGACAATTTAAAATCTCTGTCGCAAACATCGCAATGAATAGAATATGTTTGAATCAATGTCTCGTCGTCTTCGCTTTCTTCTTTATCGTACACAATAAGTTTTTTTTGATCTTTATTATCGCACCCGGGTATGAAGCATTGGGTGAGTTCAATACTTTCCATTCCTCTTCTTCCAAGAGCAATGTACCCAGTATATGGAATTTCGTCCCAATAATCTCCTTCGTATGACATGATGAATGTCTCGGATTTAATTTAGATAGTTTTAATTTCCATCTTCAATTCTATAACAATAATAATAAATTTCTCAATAAAAATAAAGTTCTTTTATCCTATAAAGGAGAAATATTTAGAAAAAATCCATCGATCGCTTATGGGCTCCAAGAAAATACTTTCCAAGGAAGAAATCGAGCATCTCGCGAGGCTATCTTTAATTAATCTAAGCGAGGAAGAGAAAGAAAAATTCTCCGAACAATTGAATGATATCTTGGATTATTTCCAAAAATTGGACGAATTAGATACTTCAAACATTGAACCTACTCGACACATTATTGACGAATTAAAGAATGTTTTTCGAGAAGATATCCCTGGAAAATCTCTATCTCAAGAAGAAGCTTTAAAAAATGCCTCAGAAAAGAAGGATGGTTATTTTAAAGCGCCTCGAATAATTAAAGACTGAGTATAAAAATTTTTTTTATACACTTAATAAATCCTTTTTCTAGACTCATCTAAATGTTTGTCCAGAATTCCAATTGCCTTTTTCATCTCATCTAATGCGTGTTCTTTTTCTTCTGGCGTCATATCGTAGAAGTCCTTTTCTATACTCTTGCCACTACGAGCTTCAGACATGGGTTTATATTTTCTATACAATAAATTCTGTAAATATTCATCGTACCTATTTAGAGTAAGATTTAATTTGGGATTCTCTTTAATCTCTTCCCATAAATCTAATGTCTCTAAAGCTTTTATACCCATATCTATTCTAAACCAAGATATAGGAAAAAGGAGTTCCCTTTGAATCGCCAAAAAAACAATGTCGATATTATCCTGATCGATGTAAATGTCTTTAAACTCCGATTCGCTTTCTACGATATTATCGCTTATGATATAAAAATTAGCTGCACCTCGAGAAGTGCAAACCAATCCCACCCCAAAACCCCTAATATTTCTAATTTTGTCAGCAACATCTTCGATTTTATTACCTGTGATTTGAAAGAGATATTTTGATTCTCCTTGAAATTCCATCCTTATCCGATTTCCCAAATGAGATCTGATTAAATTCGGAAAGAGCGATAAGTCTCTGCTTTTTTTGTGCGCTTCCATTAATCTATTTACAGTAGTATAATCCAACTCGAGCCCTTCAATGATGACATTTTCGTCCATAAACGCATCGACTTCAAAGTCTCCAATGCCGTACAATACTTTTCCTTCTCTAATTATTTTTTCAATAGCGTTAATTAATCGCTCAGTGAGCTTCTCTGGATCGTCTCTCACCGAAGAAAACTCCTCAGTAGTGAAAGTATCGATTTGGTCTTCGATCCCTTCCTCTTGATAAAAAGTAGCCCAAGACATTTCAGTAAAAATTTCAGCTTCGAAAGTTATATTACTCGCGTGATCTAAACTTAAAATGCACTTGCTTTAAATTTTAATCCTATCCACTCCTTTAATCCGAACATAATATTCATATTTTGAACAGCCTGTCCGGATGCGCCTTTCAAAAGATTGTCAATAA
>JAHQWX010000042.1 GCA_029856375.1 Promethearchaeia archaeon
TCAATCTGAATGATTATTCCTCCCTGATGGCATTGGCCGCTGTTACTGTTGTTATAGGAACCTTTGTCCTATTATACGGGTCAAAGGCTTTTCGTACGGCTCTTTTTCCCCTTGTTTTCCTGGTTTTTATGATCCCGGTTCCCAGTCCCCTGATGAACCTGATCATATCGGTTCTCCAATTAGGGTTTCTTCGCATCTGAGTATCAGATTCTTGGTTTTTGGGTCCTCTTTCAATTTACCAACTTTTCCGTTGATATACATGATTCCAGCTTCTCTCGAGCGTTTGTAATATTCCTCGTACATCTTACCGGGACACCTCATATCAATGTACGAAACAATGATATTAGTATCCGGATACTCGGATTTTATGAGTTTGGAATTTTTTACAGAGAGCAAGCAACAGACATTACTGCACCACGGATGTTCTTCGTTTCGCGATCCAACGCAGTTAATGAATAATACATTTTTTGGTCTCTTGCCGTCAGATGGGCGCTTTAGATGCCCCAATGTTGGACCGTTTGGAGCCAGAATTCTTTCAAGTTCGATTTGAGTCACTACATTCTCGAATTTTCCATAGCCATATTCTTCTCCTGTATAAAGGTCCCAACCAGTTGCAATTATTATCGTTCCTACTTCTAAATCAACGATTTCAGGTTCTTGACTTAAATCAATGCAATGAACATCGCATGAATCAACACACGCGTAACACTCTACGCACGAATCCTTTGCTAGGTCGTACACAGCAGGAACTGCTTGTGCAAACGCAATGTCTATGCATTTACGAGCCGAAAAATCCTCGTCGAAGTAATTCGTAATGTAAATTGGGCACACATCCGTACATTGACCACAACCCGTACATATATCGTCATAGACATATCGCGGATTTTTTTGGACCTGTACTTCGAAGTTTCCAATATACCCAAGAATTTGTTTCACTTCCGAATAGGAGTATATGGTTATGTTCGGATGTCTATTTGCCTCCAACATTTTAGGACCGAGAATTCATATAGAACAATCGTCGGTGGGGAATGTTCGATCTAATTGAGCCATTCTCCCTCCAGTTGTCGTTTTCTTCTCGACAAGATAAACTTGAAAGCCTTCTTCAGCCAAATCTATAGCTGCAGTTAAGCCGGCAATTCCGCCTCCAACTACCAAGCAAGCTTTTTTAACCGGGACTCTCTTCGTTGGTACTGCTTCTAAAAGATCCGCTCTCGCGATACCAGCTTTTATTAATTCTAAAGCTTTCGCGGTTGCTTCCTCTGGCTTCTCCATGTGCACAAAACTGCAATGCTCTCGAATATTCACGAATTCGAGCATGCGTGGAGGCAATCCTGCATCTGCTAATACGCTATGAAACACAGGTTGGTGCGTTCTAGGAGTACACGCAGCCACAACAACTCTTTCAAGGTCATGTTCCTTGATGTAATCGATAATAAAATCGGCTCCCGTGTCTGTACAGATATTTAAGTACTCCCAAGCCCAGACATTTTCTTCTTTATTGATTTCCTCGATAATCTTCGAAACATCGATAACCCCCGCAATATTTATACCTCAGCGACATACAAAAACACCAATGCGAGCATCAGCCATTTTCTACACCTTTTGTTGTTATACCTCCAATATCGTGTTTTTTTGATTACTATTTAGCTTACAGATTTAAATATTAAATTATTAATTGTTATGGAGTTTAATATAAGATTCTTTAAAAGTTTTTAAAATTAAGATTTTTTAAAATATCTCAATTCGATCAATATTTTCGGAGTTTTTTACGAAAACGATACGACAGTTTTCTTTTTGATTAATCTGAAAAAATCTAATAACAATAATAAATGAAAATGATGACAAAAATCAGTTTAATTATTTTTCATCTACGAGTTTGATGTATTCCAAGGAGATTTTCAGTGCATTTTCCATAGCACAGCGGACATTTCTATTCTTCCAGCTTGTTCCATGGTCATTGCACGGCCGTCTCTCTCTATTTACCATGCTTAAATTGTCTCTTGTTGAGTGATAAAAATGTAAAAAGTCAGGAATATGGAGACTCGCTATTGTTGTTGCTCTTAATCCCCCCATTACTAAGCCAGCTCCGTCAGAACCACCACCTAAAGTAGACATCTGAGAAATTATATAGTTTTTATTTAAATTTTTTGCTATTTTTTCTAAATCAGAAACAATTTCTTTATCTAAATTAGTTCTTGTTGTTTTTTCTCTTGTAAAAAACTGTAGATATTCTGAATATTGTATATTATCAAAATTCACGCATGTTGTATTAATTTTATTATATTCTTTTGAATATTTCTCAGAAAATTCTCGAGATCCACGCAAGCCCACCTCTTCTGCACCACAAATTAGAATTTTTATTTCACTATTTTTAGGAAAAAATATTCTATATTTTTCCTTCCACTCGGAGAGAACTTTTGCAATACACAAACAAGTAGCTACTCCCGCTAAATTATCGGTTGCACCTGGGGATCCGTTCTTATTTTGGAAAAAAGACACTAATATATATGTTGGAATTAAATAAATAATAAAAATTAAAGAAGAAACAGTAAGATTTGATTTAAACACCCCAAATAGAAAAAAAATTATAACCGAATAAGAAAATGCGATGTCAATTAAGATGATCAATGAAGCTAATTTAGTTATTGTCATAAATACCCCGTCAATAAAGCTTTTTGTTCTTCCTAAAATAAAAACAACAAATAATAAAGAACCAGGAAATATATAAATTAAAATGTTAGCAATTATAGTAAATACAATCAAATCCTGTCCAAGAATCGCATTAATCAATTGGAAAATAAAAATAATTAGCCATATGATAATAGATAATAATCCTTTCATTATATAGAATAAATATCCATGTTGAGTATATTGTAATTTATTATAGATTGTGCTATCAATATGCGATGAGAAAATTATCCTATTTTTTATTTCATCAGTTGGTTTAATTGTCCCCACAACATTTTGGGAGCGTTTCTTCTTAAATATTGGTGCTAAAATCGGTTCGTAACATAAAAATGCCTTGTAAATTATATAAAACACAAATATCGTAATTCCCAAACTCGTGACTGAAAAAATCAGTTTGGATAATTGATTTATAGAAGTCAAGAAGAAAATTAATATAGTGATACTAAGTATTCCTAAACATACTCTGGTAAATCCTAAAAACGCACGGGGATGGCAATAAAAATCTTCAATTTCAACAGCATCACAAAATTTCTCTAATTCCTTTTCTGTCCATTCCGATGCTCTCTTCTCATTTTCGCTCCCTGCTGGTCTTGGGCCTATTTCATTAATAACATTTTTTATTACATTATACATGTAATCGGAATTTTCGTCCGAATCAATAATATATTCCTTGCTCATGGTTGAATTCCTTTGTTTTAACGATTAAATGCTTTAGATTTATTAACGATTATTAATAAGCTTGATGTATTCCAAAGAAATTTTAAGAGCGTTTTCCATAGCACCGCGGACATTTCTGTTATTCCAACGAGTTCCACAATCTTCGTTTGGGCGTCTTTTTTTATTAACCATATCTAGATTATCCCTAGTGGAATGATAATTCCAGCAATAATCTTCATAGTGGAAACCTTCTAATGAAGATGCTCTAATACCACCTCGCATTAATCCAGCACTATCGATGGCTCCACTTATAAAAGGCATAGTCGTAATTTTATAATTTAAATTTAACTTTTCTGCACACGCCGCCAAATCGTAAGCAATCTCTTTATCCAATTCCTGCCTTATTGTATCTTCCCTTGTATAAATTTTTACTTCTTTTGAGTTTGCAATCGTTTCGAAATTCACGCCTAGCGTCTCTATTTTATTATATTCTTCAGCGTGTCTTTCAGCAAACGCTTGAGATCCTTTTAATCCAGCTTCTTCGCATCCGCAAATTAATATTTTAATTTCAGTATTTTTAGGGAAATCTGCATGTTTTTGCACCTTCCAATCGTGCAATATTTTCGCAATACAATGACAAATTGCTACAGCTGTTAAATTATCAAGCGCCCCAGGGGATGCTTTTCTGCTTTGAAATAAAATAAGTCCAGGTACACATGGTAAAAGATTTAATAGTTCCAAAATTGCAGCATCAACTAGAGTAAATCTCGTAACTAAAAAGATATACATAAAATCAATTATATAGGAATAAATAACCATTCCCAAAATTGCGATGAAACCACGCTTGCTCATCTGGCCGAAAATGTTTAATACAGCCCCCGTCTTGGGTCCTATAACTAACATAATTATCGCCAAAAATCCAGGAAGGCCAATAACTAATATATTAAAAATAATTCCAAAAACAACGAATTCCTGTCCAATAAATCCATTAATCAATTGGAAAGAATATAATATTGGATAAAAAAAAATAGGAAAAACTCCCATAACAAGTGCGTATAAATATCCATGTTGCAAGTATTGGAAGTGATTATAAATAGTACTATCAATATGTCCACAAAAAATAATTCTCTTCTTAACTTCATTAGTAGGACTAAATGTACCAATAATATTTTGCGATTTTCTTTTTTTAAAGAGTGGCCATAAAAATTCTTCATAACATAAAAACGATTTATAAAAGATTAGAACACCAAATAATCCGGGACCAAGAGATATTACCGACAATACGATTTTAGTAATTGGATCTGAATCTGAAAATATAAAAATAAAAACAGATGTCGCGACTACAAGAAATATATATTTAATAAAACCTAGAAACGAACGCGGACGACAATAAAAATCTTCCCATTCAACTTTATCACAAAACTTTCTTAATTCTTTTTGAGCCCATTCCGAGCCTTTTCTTTCTCCTTCAGAGCATGGCGGTCTTGGACCTGCTTCCTCGATAATACTCTTAATTACATTATACATATAGTCGGAGTTTTCGTCCGAGTCAATTATATATTTCTTAGACATATTTAAATTTTAGCTCCTATTCTTTTAAAAGATACTATAAAAATTTAGTTAACTGTAAGAGGTTCCTCGACATTAGATCTCCTTTTTGTCGACAAATTTTATGTATTCTATACAGATCTTAAGAACATTTTCCATCGCACAACGAATATTTCTATTTTTCCAATTAGTTCCATGATCGTTGCATGGTCGTCGCTCTTTGTTGAGCATATCTAAATTATCCCTGCTAGTATGATAATAGCTTAACATATCATGATTGTGAAATCCTTCGATACAAGTTGCTTGTAACCCACCTTTTACTAATCCAGCTGCATCAGTTGCACCTGCTAGAGCTGGTTGAGCTAAGATTTTGTAAGAGATATTCAATTTATCTGCTATCTCTTTTAAATCATTCACAATTTCTATGTCCATTTCTGTCCCAGTTGTATTTTCTCTAGTGTAAAATTTAAGATATTCAGAGTTTACAATACTTTCAAAGTTCACGCATTTAGTATAAATCTTGTTATATTGTCTGCTGTGTCTTTGCGCAAATACCATACTTCCTCGCAATCCACATTCTTCACACCCGCAAATCAAGATTTTTATTTCAGTATTTTTTGGAAAATCTTGATATTGTTGCTCTTTCCAATCGTGCAAGACTTTTGCAATGCCGTGGCAAATTGCAACTGGTGTTAAATTATCTGTTGCCCCTGGTCCACCTTTTTTATTAACCATGAAAACATCTCCAATGTAGAAAATCATATTCATTAAAACATAAATAATAGCGGAATTAGGTAGAATTAATTCAAAACCGATTATACAAAAAAATAATACAATTATATATGGAATACTCGTTAAGAAAATGACCATAAAAACAGATGACAAAGGTATTTTTTCTAAATATCCCGCAAATAATCCTGTTCTAGAAGCAGTCAAAATCATTATCGCGACGATTCCAGGAAAATTAAAAATAAAAATATTAATGCTAAAGGTTAGAACAGTTAATTCTAGTCCAATTATTGCATAAATCAATTGCAATATATAGATGACAAATAGAGGTAATAGAGAAAATATTCCATTAATAAGAAATAAACTATAAGCATATTTTGTATATTGTATTTGCCTCCAAATAGTGCTATCAATATGTCCCGAAAATATCACGCGTTTTGTTATTTCCTCTGTTGGTTTTATCGTTCCAACTACATTCTGTGAAGCTTTTAATTTAGAAATGGGGGCCATGAACTCTTCATAGCGCAAAAAGGATTTATAAAAAGTAAATATGGCGAAAGATATAAGGCCAGTAGAGATAATTGAAAAAACTATTTTCGAAATTTGATTAATATTGGTTAATAAAAACAATAATGCGGATGATACTATTAAAGTAAAAGCTACTCTCACCCATGCGGGTCCTGCAGGTCCCGCTGATGGATAACAATAAAAACCTTCCCAATCTACGCTATCACAATGTTTTTCCAATTCTTTTTGTGACCAAATAGAAGCTGCTTTTTCGTTCTCAGAGCATGCTGGTCTAGGTCCAATTTCTGTAATGATCGATTTAACAACATTGTACATATAATCTGAATTCTCGTCAGAATCAATAACATATTCCTTAGTCATATTTAAAATTCAACTCCTATTCTTATAAAAGCTAATATAATATTTTTCTTGACTGTAGAAGACTTTTTATTTTTATAATTCCTTTTTATCAACGAGTTTTACATATTCAATACATATCTTTAGCACATTTTCCATTGCACATCGAATATTTCTATTCTTCCAGTTTGTTCCGTGGTCGTTACAAGGTCGGCGCTCTTCGTTAAGCATATCTAAATTGTCTCTACTCGTGTGATAATAGTTTAAAATATCCTGGTTGTGCATTCCTTCAATACACGCTGTTTTCAATCCTCCTCGGACTAGTCCTGCTGCATCAGTGGCTCCTGACATTGCTGGCATAGATAACAGTCGATATCCTATGTTTAATTCTTCTGCAATTTGGACTAAATCGCTTACGATTTCCGGATCCATGTCTGAGCCTGTTTGATCCTCTCTCGTATAAAACTTGAGATATTCAGAATTTTCTATACCTTCAAAATTTATACACTTGGTATAGATTTTATTGTATGTTCTACTGTGTCTTCGAGCAAATTCAGTGCTTCCTCGTAATCCACATTCTTCGCATCCACAAATTAAAATTTTTACTTCTGTGTTTTTTGGAAAATCGGGATGACCCAGTTTCTTCCAATCGTGTAAAACTTTTGTTATACCATGACAAATTGCAACGGATGTTAAATTGTCCGTTGCCCCAGGTCCACCTTTTCTATTAATCATGAAAAAGGCACCAAAATAAAAGTGCAAATTAGTTAAGACAATAATTATCGCAGAATTCGTTAAAATTAACTCAAATCCGTGCAATAGTAAGATTATGTCGATTAGATATGGAACGCTTGAAAAAAGTAAAACCCATAATACTGATTTTATTGGCATCTTTTCAAGATATCCGGAAAACCAATTTTTTCTACTACCAGTAAGATAGAGAGCACAAAAGAAACCCGGTACAATGAAAATTATAATATTGATAATGAATGTTATAATAATAAGTTCAAATCCTATTAAAGCATATATTAATTGAAGGGAAAAAACGATTAATAGAGGGAATTGAGAGAACATTCCATTAAGGAGGATTAGCATGTAGGCATGTCCCATATATTCTACCGGTCTCCATATCGTACTATCAATATGCCCCGAAAAAATAACTCGCTTTTTTATTTCACCATCGGGCTTTATTGTGCCAATTACATTTTGGGACGGTTTCAATTTACAAATCGGAGCCATAGTTTCTTCATATCGTAGAAATGATTTGTAGAAAATTAAAATGCAGAGAATCATCAGACACATTGGGATTATTGAAAATATTATTTTAGTAATTAGATTTAAATTGGTTAGTAAAAACAACAATAACGATATTGCAAGTAATGCAGTATCAAATCTTACCCAAGCGGGTCCTGCAGGTCCATCTGAAGGACAACAATAAAATCCCTCCCAATCAACATCATCGCAATACTTTTCTAATTCTTTTTGGGACCAGTTTGACGCTTTTTTCTCGTTCTCAGAGCATGCTGGTCGTGGCCCTACTTCTGTTATAATCGACTTAACAATGTTGTACATATAATCAGAATTCTCGTCAGAATCAATAATATACTCTTTCGCCATACTTTTTTCAATAAGCAATATTTTAAAAAGGATTTTGTTTTACAATTGAAGCAAATAATATGAAGTATATCTTTCGAAATATGAAAACTATCTACCATCTACGAGCTTAATATATCCAATCGCGATTTTAAGGGCGTTTTCCATGGCACAACGGACATTTCTGTTTTTCCAATTGGTGCCATAGTCGGTGCCTGGTCTCCTTTCTTTATTAATTAAATCCAAACAATCTCTTTTTGAATGATACGAAAATAAATAATCATCCCTGATGAATCCTTCAATAGTTGTAGCTCTTAAACCACCTCGTACTAGTCCAGCTCCGTCTGTACCACCTCCATATGGTGGCATTACTGTGATTTGACTTTTTATTTTAAGATCCTCAGAAATCTTTAATAAATCTTTATTAATTTCTTCATCTAAAATGGTTCCAGTTGTAGTTTCCTTTGAATAAATGTTCAGGTTTCTTGAATTATTAATGGATTCGAAATTGATACAAGTAGTATTAATCTTATTATACTCTTCAGCGTGTCTTTCAGCAAAAGCTTGAGAACCTTTTAATCCAGCTTCTTCACTCCCACAAATTAATATATTAATTTCAGTATTTTTTGGAAATAGAGGAATTTCTTGTATTTTCCAATCGTGTAATATTTTTGCAATACAATTACAAATTGCTACAGCTGTTAAATTATCTATAGCTCCTGGGCTTGCGTTTTTACTTTGGAAGAAGTACATGCAAATACATGAAGGAATGTTAATCAAAAGGAGAATGAGGGCAGTATCAATCAGTGTTGATTGTTGATTAAAGAGAAAAGCAATGGAAATAATAATAAACGAGTAAAAAACATCTGCTAAAATAATCAGAGCTGATGAAATAGTCATAGTCTTAAAGACTCCAAAAAAAATTTTTTCTGTTCTAGCTATTACTAAAAAAAATATAGCGAGAAAAACTGGAAGTATAATAACAAGACTATTCATAACAATCAAGAATACTTCTAAGTTATGCTGGATTATTCCATTGATTAATTGAAATGAAAAAATTAACAAAAAAAATAGAAGGGACGCAATCCCTTTAACTATATAATAACCATATCCATGTTTTGTATAATGCATTACATTAAATAATGTACTATCGATATGCCCTAAGAAAATAATCCTTTTTTTAACGACTCCGCTGGGTTTAATCGTACCCACTACATTTTGAGACCTTTTTTTCTTAAATAATGGAGTTAAAAATTCCTCGTAATGTAAAAATGATTTATAGATTATGTAGAATATAAACACCATTATTCCCAAAGGTATTGCTGAAAAAAACATTTTAAATATCGAATTATAACTAGAAAATAGGAAGATAATGGTGGAAATAATTGTTAATAAAACAACTACCTTCAGAAAGCCCAGAAAAGCACCTGGGCGGCAAAAAAAATCTTCTATTACTACATTTTCACAAAATTTCTCCAATTCTTTTTGAATCCATTTGGAAGCTTTCCTTTCGTTTTCACTGCATGGTGGTCGAGGTCCGATTTCATTGATAATACCCGCGATAATATTATACATGTAATCAGAATTTTCATCAGAATCTATGGTATAAGACAAATTATTTCATCTCCCATCAATCAGTTTTAAATATCCTAAACAAATTTTCAAAACATTCTCCATAGCACATCGAATATTCATATCTCTCCAATCAGTTCCGAGATCGTCGCAGGGTCGTCTATCTTT
>JAHQWX010000043.1 GCA_029856375.1 Promethearchaeia archaeon
CCATTTCCTGGTGATACTTGCCACGCTTTTTTGAATTCAGGATCGGCAAAACGCTCAATTAATCTATTAAATTCTTTAATAATTCTTGAAAACTTTTTTCTAATTTGATCAGTGTTTAATTTTAATTCTCTAAATAAACGATCAACCTTATTTATGTAAAGAACTGGCTTAACTCCTTCCTGTAACGCCTGTTTAATAACAGTTTCTGACTGACTAATTATTTCTTCCACTGCGTCAACGATAACAACGACACCATCAATAAGTCTTAAAGCTCTTGTAACTTTACCACTAAAATCTAAATGACCTGGCGTGTCAACTAAGTTAATGAGATATGCCTCACTTCGATCTGATATTGTCTCGTAATATAAAGAAATATTGGTAGATTTCATCGTAATGCCCCGTCTCTGTTCTTCTTCTAAGTAATCCAGAACCCTTGCTTCCCCCGCAAGATCCGGAGATAATAAACCGGCTTCGCTTAATAGGGAATCTGATAGAGTAGTCTTCCCGTGGTCTATGTGACCAACAAATCCGATATTACGGATTTTTTCTAACTGATGCATTAATTTCAAAATTTCTGTAGTTTCCTTAGTCCTACGCGGCATAATCCTAATTCCAAACTATAATTAATAAGAATTTTCAAAAAAAATAAAGTTTAGGGTTTTTACTCGCTTTTTTCTAATTTTATCTTCCTAAGAAAAAAATTAGTAGCGAGGAATAAAAAGGCTGCAATAGGAAATGTGATTACGATTAAAATCGGATTCTCTTCATTTCCACCTGTAAATATCGCACCAAGGATGATGTTAGCAACCGCACCGAAAAAATTTAAGAGTAAAAGGTTCAAACCAAAATATGAACCGGAAAGCTTGGATGTAGATTCTAAGCGATTCCCACTATTTAATTCCACCGCTTTCTCGTCGACCAAAGCGCTAATAATCGGATTTGGATAAAGAAATGCGCCTACAAAACAGAAAAGAGCAAGACTTATCAAAATCCCACCAATAATGACGCGTAATGAAAAATCCATGCTTATTAGAAATATAAAAATCGCTAATAAAGTCCCGGTAATTATATAATTACTCATAACATTAGTTTTTATTAATCCCATTTTGGGTATTTGCTTATTCCAGAAGACAAATCCAATAAACGCAAATGGCACGAGTATTAAAATGAAAATAATGAACTGAATATCGACAAGTTGGATTACATATGTTAAGAATGGAACTAGAATAACGATCAATATCCTGCCCCCAATACTACTAATTGAGGTTTGAAATAAATAATTCCTAAACTTCGGATTTTTTGAAGGTTCAAACATCTGCTTAAAAGTCTCAACAATTGATTTCTTTTCTTGTATTGTTTTGGGATTTTGAAGGTGAAAACTTTCGTCAACCGATAAAAAAGAAATCAGAATGATGATCCCACCAAAAAGTCCTAATAATCCTCCAACCCAAGGTAATAAACTCACCAGATACGCTCCAGAAGGTTCCCACCATTTAGCTGCTGTAGGATCCTCTAGATTACTCTGTAAGATCATTGGAAATAGAACTCCAAGAACAGTACCTAAAATATTAAAGATGCCAATAATTGCTGCAACTTTAACACGGTTTTCCTCTGTCTGGCATTGCTCTGGGATCATGGCGGTGTAGGGAGAGATTATCATTGAGTTTGCCACATTTAATAGAGCAAAGACAATCCAGAAGTAAATGGTCGTGGGAATATAATATGGCTGTCCTTGTGGGCACAAAGGAGGAATCCAACATAAAAAATTAGTAGTAACCAATAAGATCATACCACATAATATAAATGGTCGCCTTTTTCCCAATTTACCAGGTTTTTTATTGTCCGAAATTACTCCAAATATAGTAGCACCGAAAGCTGCAATAGTTAAACCGATGAAAATGCCTATACTCGTTAATAGAGAGTCGAGACCAACCGTATATACATAAAATTGATATGCAAACGCAGTGACCAAAGCTATGGGTATAATGTACCCTATAGTCCCGATAGTATAACCAATTAACTTCTTTCCCTGTAACTCACGTAGCGGAAGGCATTCGTCTTTATTATTAGCAGATGTCATTGATATCTCACAAAAAAAATGTAAGTAAGAAAATTGTTAATCAATTTAATAGTTTTACTTTAAAAGAGGGGGGAAATGATTTTAGCAACTCAAGATCTTCTTCACTGAATTTAATCGTTTCAATCAAATTCTCAGTTGGGTCAGATTGCGCATTAAATCATTTCCCTAATTCTTTATATTATGTTCGTGAATATAAAAATTAGCTTTCCTACGCTCTTTTACGATTATTAAGGAATTATCAATTTGTTTTTTTATTAAACAAAATACATAATAATGATAGGAACATAGAATCATGACCATTAAAGAAATAGCCGTAGTTGATATAGAAACCACAGCATTATATCCAGAAGAGGGTACAATAATTGAGGTTGGAATCTGTAAATTAAATCTTATAGATGGCTCGATAACTAAATTAATAGATAGTTTAATCTATGAGGGCGATTTCGACAAAGATAGAGATGCCCACGCTTGGATTTTTCAAAATTCTTCTCTTTCTGTAGAGGAGGTAATCTATGCCCCCGACTGGGAATTGATCCGTCTAAAAATTCGGGAAATTTTTGATAGATTCCCAGTAGTATCATATAATACTCAATTTGATATAGGTTGGTTAAAATCGCGGGGAATTTATCCTATTAAAGAATTACCAGATCCTATGTTATTAGCTACTCCCGTTTTAAAATTACCACCACAAAATCCCGAATTTGGGGATTATAAATGGCCATCAGTACAAGAATGTTGGGATCATTACTTTCCAAATATTCCTTATAAAGAAGATCATCGAGCTTACGACGATTGCGTTCACGAAGCGCAAATAATTTATGCCATGTTTTTGAGAGGCCACTATAAAATAATTTAATTAACTCGTAACTAAATCCTTTTTATAAAATCTTTACAATTCTCTATAGGCATATTCCATGGAAAGGCAAAGCCAATAGCTCTACTATTTGTACACAGATACGGCAAATCTTCCTTTGGCCGTTTTGCGTAGTTACAATATATGCAATTCCTCAGAGTGGTTTTTTTTTGAATTCTTTATCTTTGGAAATTTTGCTTTTTTTTATCATTTAATTCACACAAAATTTTAGCAATAACAGATAGTAGTCGCGTTATTTAAAGAAAAAATGAGGGAAAAACGTTTAAAAAGGCTTTAATCAAATTATAAAGAAGGATGGTGAATAAAAATTCATAGAACCGCCTTCGAAAAAGATAATTTTAGAATCGTTTTTCAAGAGAAATCAGATGGGCTCTTCCAAAGGATTGATCTGAAAAGCGGAAACGATTGGATTCCAATTCTTGAAAGCTCTCATGGTCTTGGAACCTTAATTATTAAAAATAAAAAGAGTCAATATTCAATTCCCATGTTTATGAAAAATAAAACAAACGAGGGCTTAGAATTTGAATCTTGTAATCCAGAATTTCTAATGTCATTAGAGATCGAAGAAATTGAAGAGAATTTAGTTCACTTTAAGTATAATATCAACAATAAGAAAAAAATCTCATTTTCTAAAATCGTAGCGAATTATTCAATATTATTAGGTAGCGAACCGGATTTTTCTTGGGTCCCCCATATTCGTCCAAAGGAAGATTACATAATCGGAGACCACGTATTTCGGGCTCCCGTAATAATCTATAAAAAGGGGAAATGTGCTTTTTCCTTATTCCCTGATTTAGATGTGTTGGGCAGTAGCAGACCTTATCAAGCTATTATGGATTTAAATCTAAAACCAGCAGATAGCGAACAACCCATAATATCGTATGGTTTTGGGAATTATCACCCTGTATATCATGTGTTTTTCCCCCACGATCCGAAAAAAACCTCTAAGTTTAAGCGAAATACCAATTTTTCCCTTGGGTATTATGTGAAAATTTATTATAATGATTCTATTGCGAATGTTTTGAAAGACGCTAATAGATTTCTATGGGAAAAATATGGAAGAAAATTAGTATACGAGAATTCTAATCCTCAAGTATTATCTTACGATACTTACGTTGAAGAAGGATTCAAAGCAATAATCGAAGGACACGAGTTTTGGGGGGATTTTAAAATAGAAAATAAAAATTGTGGAGGCGTTTTTCACCACACATACTTGGGGAAAAAGAAAAAACCTATAATTTTCATTACGCCAGAAGAGTTAGATAACTATAAAGAGGGAAAAATGATCCCTCCAGAGATACTAGACACATTAATAGGAAGGATTTTTAAAAGATTATCTTCAAACCAGCGAGCAATTAAGTTTTTCGATAGACTCCTACCGAGGTTTGCAAAACGCTATGCCGAGATTAGAAACAACGCGTGGTTCTTGAACATTCGAACCGGATACGGCTTTAGGTTTTTTGGAGATTTGTGGAAGGATCGAGATCTAATAGAAAGGGGTAAGAAATTTCTTACCACGATAATGAGCCTTCCAAGGGTAAAGGGAGCGTTTCCCGCTTTGATTTTGCCTGAATCTCCCGACGCCGAGCGCGTTTCTTATGTGAATGGGTTGAAGGCACATATTTTTTCAGACGATTTTGGCATCGTAGATATATCGTTGGCAATGTTTTGGGCGATTAAATATTTAGAAGATTTTGGAGACGACAGTTCCATTAAAGAAAAATGTAAAGAACTCGTAGCTCTAATAAAGGAATTACAGTTGGAAAGCGGTGCAATTGGAACTTATTTCAGTATTAAAGACGGTTCCCTCCAAATTAGCGACGATCTAATTGATTCTGCTAGTTCGGGCGCACCTCTGATGTTTCTTACCGAATATTACAAGATATCAAACGATTCATCTGTCGTTCCTATTGCTGAAAAAATCGCAAAATATATAGAAGACGAGATAATTCCCGAAGATAAGTGGCACGATTTCGAGCCTTTTTACAGCTGCACTAATTTGCCTAAAGACTTTTACGACAATTACACGGCATCTCATGTCATGAATAATTTATGCATTTACTGGTGCGCTGATGGATTGAAAGAATTGTATAGAATCACTAAAAAAAAGGAGTATCTTAATCTAGGAGAGCGAGTATTATCAATATTATCACTATTTCAGCAGGTTTGGAACATGCTATACATAGATTTCAACACATTTGGAGGTTTTGGAGTTCAGAACGCCGATGCAGAACTGAACGACGCTCGGCAAGCTTTATTTGTTCGAACTTATATGGAATATTACCTTTTAACAAGCAAAAAGGAATATATGGAAAGGGGTATCGCAGCCTTGAGAGCAAGCTTTGCGCTAATGTTATTGCGCGAGCAAGAGGAACAGTGCCCAGGCAATTTAAAAGATTGGAATACAATTGACGGAATTGACAGGGGAAGCATGTACGAGAATTACGGACATGTAGGCATTAATAGGCATTGCTCTCCTTTTGTTTTGACCGATTGGGGCATTGGCTCGTCGGCCTCCGCAGCAGCATACGCGAAAAGACATTTTGGAGACCTTTTTATCGATTTTAAAGAAAAAATCGCGTGGGGAATCGATGGGATAGTAGTAAAATCGTCGAAATTCGAAGAAAAAAAAGTAGAGATATTTATTGAGAAAATTTCAGATAAAAAATACATTCTGTTTAAAGCAAGAAAACCAATCCCAGATGAAATTGAGCTAATTCTTAACGGTATATCGCTGGGTTTTGTATCGCAAAATGAGCTAATAAACGGAGTTATTTTCTAATCCGCTTCAATCTTGTTTTCTTCAGTTTCGTCGGTAGATCTTTTTAGGGTTTCTTCGACATACTTTATGACTGGCAAGCCAATTAAACTTATTATAGCCCCCACAATAAAAATAATTGGACTGTGCGCAAATCCATCAGGCATTGGACCATAATCAAATAACCAACCTCCTAATAAAGCTCCTGGTGTCATGGGTAATACGAAGGCGAGAATTTTAAAACCTAATAGCGATCCCTCTCTTCCTTCAGGCGCTAAATCTTGGAGCCAAGTCTCTGATGCACCAAATACTGCGGCGTTAAATCCAACTCCAATCCCTCCCAGAATAAACGTTAGAAGCATAGTGAGATCGTGGAACGGAGGTACAAACGCAAAGAGAATGTTACCAGCAGTTGCAACAAATACAGAGATAATTAATACTTTTTTTCTCCCGTATTTATCTAATAAAATTCCAATTGGAATACCTAATATAAAGCCTAGGATTCCCAATCCCGCTAAAACAATAGCTAAACTGAAAGTATGCAATCCTAAAACGGTTTCTAAATAAATAAATAAGTAATTACCATGAACATTGGAACCCGTGATGTAGAAGAAAATAAATATCATCAAAATGTAAAACGACTTATTTTCTCTATATGATTCCAGAGTGAATGTTTCTTTAACCAATTCCTTCCAATTTTTGTCAATTTCGCTCTCATCAATAGGAGGATCTTCTATCAGAAAGAAAGTAATAATTCCAGATACTATTAGGGATATGCCTCCCGAATAAAACGAATAGTCTGGACCAAAAACTTCGAAAATGTAACCCGAACTCATGACAACTGACGCGATTGCTACTCCACCAGCTAATCCTAAATATGCATTGATTTTTCCTCTTTCTTCAACAATAGTTGATTCTGCTAAAAACGCAACTCTCGTTGGAGTTGTAAGATCTCCAAGAAAAGATAAGATACAATCGATTGTAACTCCATAAATAACAGCATATATTAAAGGAGTTATAAATCTAGTAATAGGAAAAAAACACATTGAAATTCCTCCAGTAATTGAACCGATTAAAATAAAGGGCCTCCTTCTTCCATATTTAGATGTACTGGTATCGCTGATAGCGCCAAAAAGTATTTGAGAAAGAACACCAGCAATTGCTGAAACTCCTACCATTAAGCCAATATAAATCGAAGCGGCTCCTAATGTCCGCTCCCAATAAATATTTATCCACCAATTCTCAACATGCCAGTAGTTTCCAACTCCATACCAGAGGACAAATAATCCAAGAAAATTTCTCTTTTTCATTTGCATAATTATATATTGATCTGAGCTAAGTTTAATTTAAAATTAATTAATACAATCGGGATAAAAATGGAAAAAATTACAAACCCTAAAGACTATCACCCCTCAATAAAATTTTTATCAGTTTTTCTCATCGGAATTTTAATTTGCTTCTTTCTCCCAGATATGATTAGCGGTACGAGCGATGTAGTGATAAATATTGCTGAATTAGAAGGGCTCGGTGGAATTGGCGCAACATTTTCAGCAAGAAATGATAAAATTGTTGAAATTATATTAATGGGACCAGTTGTTGCAGTTTTATATTACATGCTTATGAGATAAATGATCGGAAAAATAGATAAAACACAAGGTAAAAATAAATATTTTCTGTACGCTATTGAAATTGAATTGGGGCTATTAATTTCTTTAAATGTTGCATCGCATTTCGTTCATCTCATGTTTGATCAAGTAAGTGCGGCTTATAGGACACTCCACGGCGGATATAGTCTTAATGAGCCTCTTTTATACATATATTGGGCAGATGAGTGGTTAGGGCACACGATAATACATGTAACATACTTTTCTTGGTTTGTATTAGCGTTAGTAACTGAGTTCTTAATAAGTGAAACAAGACGAGTAAACCTTGATGAATTTTGTTTTTTAATTCCTTTAGGCGTTGGAATTGGCGTATTGGATGGTTATGCAGCAATTCGAAGCGAAGCAGGGTTTCTCTTGATGATTCTTCACATTATTTTACTGGGAATTCAAGTGGTTTTAATTGCATCGAAAAAGATTAATCCATTAAAATATCCTGTCTTTATGGCGTTATTTATCAGTTCATTATTTGTGATAGGGTATAATATTTATTGGATTTTTGAGGAAGGTATTCGAGCTTATTATCCATTCTGGTCTTCAAATTTATCCTAATTATAGTTATCATTCCAGATGGATTTCGCCATCTACCTTTACAAGCCGTCCATCTACTTTCAATCTGCCATCGCAAAGCAACTCTATCGCCTTAGGGAAGATTTTATGTTCCCATTTTAATACTCTTGGGCCTAGCGTTTCTTCTGTATCATTATCGTAGACAGGAACGCATTTTTGGATAATTATTGGACCTTGATCTTCGTGAATGTCTACGAAGTGAACTGTGCATCCAGAAACTTTCACACCATATTCAAGCACATCTCTGTGAGCATGCATCCCCTTAAAAGACGGCAATAACGAAGGGTGAATATTCATAATATTCCCACTAAATTCTGTGATGAAATATTCGCTCACAAACCTCATGTAGCCCACCAAAACTACAAGCTTACAGTCGAATTCCTTTAATACTTTGACCATTTTTGCGTCGAATTCTTCTCTGGTCCCCTCGTGCTTATCTGACTCGATTAGATGAACCGAGATATTGTGATTTTTCGCGCGCTCCATACAATAAGCACCCGGTTTATTACATATTAGAACAACGACTTCCGCTTTCCCTTTTAAAATCCCACCTTCGCAAGATTTTACTATTGCTTCAAAGTTCGACCCGCTACCGCTGGCAATTGCACCAATTCTAACCACTGTCATCTTTAACGAAGTGAAGAATATTGGAAGTTTTAAATTATTTTTTTATATTATAACAAAGTTTTTATAACTGTGGTAATATAGATTAACTAGCAATTATCTCTTTAAAAAGATTCTTAAACATCTTTATTATAAAAATTGAAGAGATTTCTCAATATCTATCACGATCATCTAACATTAATCTGATTAATCAATTGCACTAAAAATTTGATATTAATTTGGTACTATACTAATGACATAAAATTCGAAATTTTTTCGCTAAAAAGGGCGAAATAACGAAAAATAACAATATTCTATGAGTTTTGAGAAATATGAGCAGTAAAAGGGAATTAAATAGAATAAAAGAAACCTTAAAAGAAAATTTACCCGCAGAGATTAACATCAAAAAAATCGAATTTGAAGGACCTGAAATCGCTGTTTATTCAGAAAATCCTAAAATTTTGATAGAGGAAGGTAATATCTTAAAGGATTTAGCAAAAAAGATGCGTAAACGCATTGTAGTAAGATGGAATGTAGAAAAACGTAGAGACATAGAAGAGACTGAAGAATATATTCGAAACTTGGTTGGTGAAGAAGCAGACATCTCTAACATCGAATTTGATGAAAACAAGGGAGAAGTGATAATAGAATCCGCAAAACCCGGAATAGTGATCGGTAAAAAAGGAACTAATTTAACAGAAATAAGAAAAAATACCTTTTGGCAGCCGAGAACTATAAGATCCCCGCCTATTGAGTCAAAAACTATCAGCTTGATAAGGGGTATGTTAAAGACAGAAAGACTTAAACAAAAACAAATCCTTCTCAAAATTGGAAAGAGAATCCATAGACCTATTTTATTTAACAATTTAGACATATCCTTAACTTGTTTAGGCGGATTCAGAGAAGTTGGTAGATCTTGTATCTTAATTCAAACAAGGGACAGCAACATCCTGTTAGATGTTGGTCTGAATGTTGGGAATAAAAATGATCAGTTTCCACATTTTGATATTCCTGAATTCTCAATAAGGGATTTAGACGCCGTTATTGTTTCTCACGCTCACTTGGATCATTGTGGGATGGTTCCGTACTTATTTAAGTATGGATATAGAGGTCCTGTATATTGCACCCTTCCCACTCGAAATCTTGCGACTATGTTACAACTGGATTTCGTTCAAATATGCGAAAAAGAAGGTGTT
>JAHQWX010000044.1 GCA_029856375.1 Promethearchaeia archaeon
CAATGTGTACTTCAATTTCGGGGAGATGTTATTTCTCACAGGATGTGTGTGGAAGCGAAGAGTTTTCAGCTAATCGAGGTCGTTGTGTACAACCTTGCAGACGCCAATGGAGGGTTATTGACGAGGAGAATAACGAGTACATATACGATGGAGAGCGATTTTTAAATTCAAGAGACCTCTGCGCAATCGAACTTATTCCAGAGATGATTGACGCAAAAATAGACGCGTTTAAAATCGAAGGAAGGATGAGAGATCCCCATTATGTAGAAGTAACTACAAAAATATATCGCCAAGCGATTGAAGCGTATTACAACGGTTCCTTTTCTACTGATTCTAAAAAAATGGTGGGCAAGTGGATTTACGAACTAAAAAAGGAGTACAACAGAGGTTTTACGACTGGTTTCTATGTTAAACGAGTTACTCAAGAGGACCAACAACATAAAAGCCCTACGAATTTATCGCACTGGCGTTTAATAAAAATGGGTACAATTACCGGTTACTCAAAAAATCAAAAAGAAGCAAAGGTTCAGTTGAATAACGGCCGAATCCGAAAAGGCATGGTTGTATTGATACAAGGAGGAGCTGGCTCAGATACATATTTTAATCAGAAAATAACATCAATTGAAATAGATGGAAGCAAAGTTGAATCAACGTCAAAAGCTACAGAAAATAATCCCTTCGATGTCTGGATAAATGTGGACGAGGGTGTGAGGCCGAATAAAATAGATCACATTTATATTTTCACGGAAAAGACCTATAAGCACAGAATGTCTAAGAAACCAAAGAAAAAGAAAGCCGATTATTACAAATTGTAAAAAGAATTAATTAAAATAATTAGGCTCTTTTTGAATTATTAATGAAATTCGATAAAAGGTTCCTATACATTGGAATTTGTATTCATGTTGTTTATTTTACAATATCACTGCTTTTATTTTTTTTCACAACTTATTCAGAAACGAGCGATTTTTTGACCTACTATAACGCAGGTAAGATTATACTCGAAAATATCAACTATCTCTACGATCAGACTTATTATAACTTTCCTTACAGATATTTCCCAATCTCAGCGTATTTTTTTGCACCTTTCGCATTATTGAGCTACGAATTGGGGTATTTGCTGTTTCAAATATGCAGCTTGGTTGTAAACCTATTAAATTGTTATCTTATCGTTGTGATCGTCAATAAAATCCAAAATAAAAACGATATTGTAGTTTCTAAGGACATAATTTTAAAATTTATCGTAATTTATCTCGCGGTCTTTCCGCATTTTATGAATTACGCCTTAGGACAAGTCAATAATCTTATTACATTACTCATTTTACTCGCCTTATTTCTATTTATGAATAATTCAGTCGTATCTGATTTGTGCGGGGGTTTATTAATCGGATTTAGCATTTCAATTAAGCCCTTGGCAATTTTTATCATACCTTTCGTTTTGATAAGTTATTATAAGATGAAAAAAATCGATTTTAAATTATTAATCTCTCGATTAGTGGGAATAATTATTCCGTTGTTAATATCCCTCCTATATTTTATCGTATTTCCAGCTCTTTGGCAAGGATTTCTAGATATAAACCTTTCTGGGGAATATACAGAGGAAGGAATTAATAATTCAATAAGCGTTACGAGGGCAATTCTCAACCTGTTCTATGTATTAAATGCTCCCGCTAATAACATTTTTGTTTTCTTTATTGTCAGTTTGGGGATTGCGGTTCCGGGATTTTTAATCTATCTCTTTCGAAGAAATTCTTTAATAGGCATGAATGAAGCGATTATTTTTGGGATGATCATTATGCTGCTTGTTTATTTCGATTCTTGGGACCACCATCTTGTGAGTTTAGCACCATTTCTTTCCATCTTCTTAATCGTCAACGATAATAGTAGCGATTTAAAGCAGGAAAAATCAATCAATACTTTTAAGCTCGGCTACTACTTGTTGGCTACACTCGTCGTACCGATGTCTGGTGTATTTTTCTTAACTTATAATTACTTTCCGTTTAATTTATGGGGATCAATTTTCTTATTGGTTATTTTCATCGGTCTAATACGATTCACTTTTCTCACGTCCGAACATGAAGAATAGGTATAAAAGAGAGTAAATACAATTAATATTTATTTATAGTACAAAATAATGGTTAGAATATGTCGCTGTCGGAAGATGTAGTTATAATAAAGCCAAAAGCGTATCAAAAGATGCTGTTGCACGTTTTACGCTTTGGTTCAATGAGCCTAGAGAAGAAAATTTGGAAAGAAATAATGGGTCTATGTGTGGGTAAAATAGAGAACGATCAAGTAATCATATACGACGCTTTACCTATGACTCATGGAAAAAAGGTTGAAGTAGAATTTTCAGAAACCGATTACGCGAATGTGGAGACTTTTCAAACGGACCTTGCAGAGATAGGTTTTTTCATTGTGGGGTGGTACCATAGTCATCCGGGAATGGGACCTTTCTTAAGCGAAGTCGATAAAAAAAATCATTTTTACTGGCAAAATGTAAATGCGAAGGCCGTCGCGATCGTGTGGGACCACACCCTTTTAGAAGAAGGTCTAGGTTTTGAAGTTTTTCGATTAAACGACATGTCTTTAGGCGTACAAAGCGATTTTCACGCGGTTAAATTTGAAGTTCAACCTCCTGATTCAATGGATTTTTTTAAAGATTTAGTCCAATTAGTGGAGGATGTACAGAAGGGCGATCCGATACTAAAAGAAGAAGGCGAAATGGTTGATTTCTTTGAAGGAATGGCAATAAGTTCCGCAAAAAGTCCAGAGGGGGGAGACCTTAACGCTTATGTTGTAAATAATGCGACAATGATCTTGCAGACAATTAGAGACTTGAAGCAATCTATGACGACGGGATTGAATCGACTACAGAATTGGTTTAAAGACGCATTAAGTACGGGAATCTCAGAACCTATAGGTAATTTAGAATACGAATTCTGGAATTTAAGCGAAAAACTCAAGAACGCGTTAAACTTGAGGAAAGAAGAAAAATCTGAGGAATCCAAACCTACCTAAGACACAAAGAACGAATAGGTAAAAAGTTAAACGCTTAAATATTTTTAATCCCAATCTCATTTTGTATTTTAAAAAAACATACGAGTTGATTTTATATTATGAATAACGAGTCTCAAATTCCTGAAGAAAAGCCTAAAGAAATTCCTAAAGAAAAGCCTAAAAGGATTTATTGGCTTGATCACGCGAGAGGGTACATTATGATTATGCTCGTGGTTACGATGTTTCTTCCTAGAGCACTTAGAGAAGGACTATTAAGATTTTTTTTGGAACACCCAGAAAATTCAACCACAACGACAACTATGAATTTCTTTGACATAGGCACTCCCGCCTTCATTTTAATTATGGGATTGTTGATGCCGCTGTCGTTTAGGCGTCGCAAAGAAAAAAGCGGTACGGGCTCTGCGGTAACGCACATGTTGATTCGCTATGGGATAATATTAGGTCTCGGACTACTCGTATTTATCATTGATGGAGGCGAATTCATAAAAACGGATAATGGAGTACCAGTAATAATTGCCGGCATTCCGGTCATTCGATGGGATGTACTACCCACGCTTGGGCTCGTTGGTTTCATCGCGTTACCATTTCTATGGCTGAAATCCAAGCCTCGGGCTTTGGCGGCTACTGGGATGATTATTTTTTATCAGATAATGTTAATTTTCACTGAGTGGAGAGATTATGCAATTGCTTCAGTTCATGGGGGCATTTTAGGCACTATATTCGGATTTTCAGCACAAATGATATACGCTACCTGTGCGGGCGATTATTTATTGCTTAACGAGAAGGTTAAAGAGAAAAAGAAGTACGCGATTTTCGCGATTATTGGAGCGTTAGTATTTGCATTAGGCTTTATTCTATGGCCGCTTCCTGAAATGTATCCAAATAAGAGACAAGTCACCTTGACTTATATTTTAATAAGTTCCGGCGCGTCGATATTAATCGCGTTTGTGTTTATTGCGATCGACAAAAAGTTGCAAAAACCGATTTTCGTTTTAGATAGTTACGGAAAAAGTCTCTTTTTAGTGTATATAGTCGCTATTGTCCTCGAATTTTTGATTGTTGACATTATTGGGTACGAAATTGATTGGATTATTGGACTATCAGTGATTGCGCTTATTACCGCAATGGTTTTAATACTCGATAGAAAAGAAGTAGTAGTGAAACTCTAAATATTTGCATCAATCTTAAGACATTTGCGAGCTTCATTCTTTTGTTTTTTTCTTTATCACAACAATGGCAATTACAGGTACAAGGCATACAACAAGATTTAATATCGAAAATATTAATGCCATAAAAAAAAGTCTGGGTGTGTCGATCGAGGGAAACACGATGTTGTACAACAAAATTATAATTATCGCCAAGCTGATGTAAGCAACGATGCCCGATATTATTACTTGCTTCTTGGACATCGAAATTATTCCGAATAAAATTGAGATGGTTATTGCCGTTGACCAAATAAAAAATGTCATTAAAAAATATATAATTCCATCTTTTGAAGGATTTACGATTCCAAATATTAAAAAGATTATCAGAAGCACACAAGAAGCGAAGAGCGTATTAATATACGCATTTCGATGGTATAACAAATACTCTCCTAAAGATTTCAATTTTTCGACCTTTCTTATTATAATTAAGAAACTTATGATTATAATTCCCGCAAGTTAAAAATAAAATACGACAGCGCTAAATCGAAAACGATATATATAATTTGTACGATAATCCCTGTCACATATGTTGGAGTAAGCCAAGTGCGCATGTGGAATAAAAATGTAAATTCTATATATCTAACTTCCGGGAAATCAAATACCTGAGTTATGAGACTTGCGTGGTAATGAATGAAATAAATCGGCTCAACATATGGAATGGCCAAACCAATAAAAGTAGAGATCATATCAAACGCGATGAAAAGAAATACAATAGAAATAACGATCGCGCTTGAAACGGACCTCATACACGAACTAAATACTAAGACAAAAGTGGAAATTGCAGTTGTGTAGAAAATGCAGGTTAGAAAAGAAAATAGAAATTCAATCGTCAGTTGCTGGTAAAACACCAAACCTAGTATCGCGGTATAACCGTAAAATATGGACAAAACCGTAGCGAATAGAATGAAATTGCCAATATATTTTCCCGCTATTAATTTCAACTTTTCTGTTTTCGGGAATAGGATTAAGTAAGTTTTATGCTGAAATTCTTCGACGATTATTCCACCAAAGAAGAAACACGCGCCAAAAATTATGATATAATTAATAAAACTGAGTTGAGATTGTGCAAAATCGTTAAAAGCGCCAGGAATAGCGTCTGGATCGATGAAGTAAGGGATCAAACCCGAAAGCGAAACAACAGCTACACTAATTATAGTAAAAATGAAAAAGCGTCCTTTGTGCCGTTTCAATTCGAACAATAGGGTAATCCACATTTTATTCATGATTCAATCAATTTCTGTTTTTCAATATTTATCAATATCTTTAATAGAATCTTTTTTGGAGATCATACTTGTGTAAATTTTTTCCAGAAGAGTTGTTTTTGGAGTGAAAAACGCTTTTATTTTCAAATCAGTTTCTTTAATCAAGGTCTCAAGAATTAGATTTTGAGATTCTGGTTTACCGTCGTATTGTATTTTCAAGTTCCGCTCGAAAGGATCGTATAAAATGTGATGGCCTAAATCTGTATACGCTTCGGCGTTTTCTAAATATGGGCTCAATTTTTCTTCTAACTCTTTGAGTGAAGTGCTTAAATGTTCGAGTTCAAGTGGTGCTAAAAGCTCGCACCTTATCTCCTGACTGCGTAATTTCTTCTCGAGTTCTGGGATGGAGCCAAACTCCATTAGCTTTCCCTCGTCGATGATCGCAATTTTATCGCACACCTCTGATATTTCGTAAAGCATGTGCGAAGAAAGAAATATCGTTTTTGCTTCCGATTGAAGGTCTTTCAAAATTTCTCTTACGAGTATTCGGGCTTTTGGATCTAGGCCAGTTTGAGGTTCGTCGAGCACTATAATATCGGGATCGTGGATTATCGCTTGGGCAAGTCCCAGCTTTTGTTTCATACCTTTCGAATATATTTTTACTTTTTGGTGTTTCCATTCAACAAGCTCGACCATCTTTAAAATTTCATCAATTCTTTCCTCAAGGTTGCCATCAGGATATTTCTGTAGTTTTGCAAAGTATTTCAAGAGCTCGTAGGCTGTTAATCCTTCGTAGAAACTCGGAATATCGATAAGAAAACCACTTTTTAGTAGGTTCTTAGGTTCAGTCGCAATATCTTGGAGTTGACCCCGATCGTCTTTAACTAATATCTTACCTCTCGTAGGGCGTAAAATATTTGCTAGCATTTTTATCGAAGTAGTTTTTCCAGCACCATTTGGTCCTACTAATCCTATAATTTCTCCTTCGTGAATTTCTAGATTTAAATTCTCAACTGCTTTTATTGGACCAAACTCTTTCGTTATATTTTCAAATCTAATGATCGTTGAGTTAGGTTTTGGCACTTATTCCCCACCTACCTCAATATTTGACTTTTTAACTTTATATTTTGTGTTAAACTTAACGACAACAATGATCGAGATTAACGATACAACTCCAATGATTATTGGAGGATATCCTGGAATCATGGGGTAGGTAATCTCTTGTATCTCAAATCCGTCGTAATACATCTCGTACTCTGCGTTATCAAATGGAATTTTCGAGGTTTTTCCAAAATATATATGTCCAACAGAGGAGCCTCCGATATTAAACCCTGCAGTTAAATCACCAAAATCAGCACTTAAAGAGACTAAAGAATAATTAATGTTTAAAATGCGCGAATTATTAACGTAAACCAATGTATCGTTGCTTCGGAATTTAATACTAAAGTAATACCACAATTCTTTTTCTAATTCTGTCTCACTATAGCTAGATAAAAACGATGTTAAAGTGAAATTATAAGATGCAGCAACCTTATGAGACGAATTTACCCATAGTTTGAAAGTATTTTGAGTTGGGAGTCCGGTCGGATCTTGGATAGACAATATATCAAGAGCGTAAAAAGATTCAATTTCTTTAAATCTGAACCAAAAATTTATTTCTTTCTCGTACAGACTGAAGTTGTAGTCAAAAATAGAAAAAGACCAGTTTCCATCGAGTTCTCTGGATAGATTAAGCGATTTCGTACCCGTGTGGTTGATCGTATCAGTTATTGTACTATTTGAAAAAATCCAATCGCTCGGTTCAGTTTCAAAATCTTGATTATAAGGAAGGTAATTAAAGTAATGATTAATAATAGTGGCACATACTAGTGCAGTAATAAAACCGATTAAAGAAATTACGATTAATAGTTTTGCTGTTTGCTGTTTCATTTAATTTATTCTAATTCTTATTAAAAAGAGTATTAAACGTACCTATAAAAAGGTTGTCAGATGGATTTTTGAAATGGTTTATTCGTCCTTAACATCGTCTAATTGATAATTCACTCCCTCTGTTAATCCGGCTATCTTAAATAGGTCATCTCCAGCAAATAGGCTTTTGAGTTGATTCTGTTCGAGATGGTGGTAAAAAATTGGTTCCAGAAAATTTTCGTTTTGCGCTAAGGACCTACTTAACCTCATCTGAAGATTTTTATCGCTTGAAATTAATTTAGATAACTCTGTATTTTTGAATATTCTAAAATAAAACCCAATTCCAACGGAAGAGGGGCGATTCTCTTTAAAGAATTCAATCATTTTAATAGTCGATTCTAATAGTTCGTATGGGTATCCAGTTAACGCATCGATTACTAATTTTATATTGTACTTATTACAGTAATCGATTATTTTAGCCAAGTCATCGTAAGAATAATTGTTTAAAGATTGAGTCCTTTCGTCGCTATCTACTGTGAGCGTGATTAAATACGCGTTGGATTCGCTTAATAACCTAAAAAACTCTTCGTTATAAGGATATGGTTTCATGTAAAGCGTCCATTTCAAGGGAATTTTGCTTTCAACTAATTGACGCAAAAATTCAATCGAGTATTTCAAGTTAATGTTAAATTCGCAATCGCAAGTATGGAAGTGATTATAACCCATATCCACTAAATTTTGTATTTCTTTAATGATATTTGGTATATTTTTAAACCAGACGCTAGTTTTTGCTTCAACGCAATAAGGACATTCGTTGGTACAGCCTTTTTGTGTCTCGAATCCTGTAATGCCTTCTAGAGACAGGTATCTTGGATAATCGAATAAGTTACCTCTGATATGCACTAAATTACTATCTGGTCCATACTGCCAGCCATCTATAATTTTTTCCTCAGTTGCGTTGTTTTGCCACATATTTAGAAGTTTGAGCAATGCAATTTCCCCCGGGCCGATTATCCCATAGTCAGCACCCATATAATCTAATATTTCTTCAGGCATAGCGGAAAAACCAGAACCTCCTATAATGGTTTTTAATCCGAATTCTCTAGCGCATTTGACTAATTCTTTAATTGCTGGAAGGTAAAACTCGTTGTTAAAAAACAAGGTACTATCCACATTTCGAATCGAAAATCCAACGAAATCGTAAGAGTTTTGCTCCAACTTACGATTTAATTCTTCAGAAGGATTCGTAGCAAAACATAAATCTAAAACATCGACTTGGACTTTTTCTTTTTCCAACGCTGTTAGGAGGTATTCTAATCCAATTGGGATTACAGGAGGATTTTTTACGGTGTTTGGATTTACCAATAATATTTTTGAGATCATTTTGGTATAAGTTATAATAAATTCTTCACACTACTTTAAAAAAATCGGCATTAGTTATAATTCCAAAATATTCGTCATATTTCTTTACCAAAACAGCGTGATAATTAATAAGTAAATTGGATATATCCTTGACGTCCCAATCGATTTGAACTTCGGGGAATGGAAGTTCTCGAACCAACATTATATCTACATTCAAAATTTCGGGATTGTCAGTTATTAGCTTTTGAATTTTCCGAGCAGTAATGCTACCTAAATTTTTATCCCCCTCCAAAATTGGTAGTTGAGATAAATCGTATTTACTCATTAGTTCAACCGCATCTTTAACTTTCGAATCCTCCTTGAGAAACACGATTTTCTTGGTCATTATATCGCTTGCCTTTTGCTCGGACTTTCTCTTCTTGTTCTTCTCGCTTTCTAAAAACTCAAAAATTTTTCTCACTTTGCTATAAGGCGGGTCAATATCGCCGCTTTCTATCCGAGATATAACGGGTTGAGTGCACCCACAGATTTCAGCTAATTTTTTTTGGCTTATGTTGAGATTTTTTCTCAACTCTTTTATTTCAGTTATATTTGGGAGCATGATAAATTGGAGTTATATTGTATAACCCTTGCGCATTTTTTTATGATTAATATTTATAAAGATAATACAATATATAAAATTAAGGTATTTCTTCAAGATTAATAAACCATGAATCATTTGTCGTAAATAAGAGGTGGTAATTTGACTAAAACCTACCAAGAAATCAATAAAAAGATCGAAAATGGCGAAGCAGTAGTAGTTACTGCCGAA
>JAHQWX010000045.1 GCA_029856375.1 Promethearchaeia archaeon
GAGGTGCCCTCCGCAACCCAGAATCGTTGGATTTCTACATGGAAATGAAAGATAAGCTTCAATCCTAAATTTTTTAATTTTTTTTATATTGCTTTACTAAATTTTCAATATTTATTTTCTTATGTAATAAAATGAGAGGTGTAAGATAATGGATCAATTTGATTGGATTTTTATAATTTCGAGCTTAGTTTTTTTCTCGTCTATAATTTGTGTATTTATATTAACAGTCAATGACAAGGAAGATAAAGTAAGAGTATTTGGAATTATCCTTTTTGTTATGGTTTTTCCTCTAACCTTAGTGCTGATTAATTATATCATTGTGGGAAGAGACGTGAGATTTATAGTCTTTCTAAGTTTAATCCTTATTTATCTAGTGTTAGAATTTTTGCTTGACCAGGTTTTCAAGATTGATTTTCGTTCGAAACCAAGCCAACATGTTCCTTATATCCTTATCGAATGGGCAGCTTGCTTTTCATTTCTATTTGGGGCCCTCAGACTCGATTATACCTGGGGATGGATTGTATCTTTCTTCTTCTTTGCGTTTATAGCCGCCTTGATATACAACATAATTAAACGCAAAAGAAAGGAATAAAATTGCTTTCATAACATTTTCAGATTTTTTTTACATAATTTTGTATTTCTTCTTGAACCCGGTCTATCTTTTCCTCAGAATTAATGACAATATAATTCTTTTTTTTCGCTCTATTTAGAAATTTCTTTCTTACTCTTTTCAAAAATTCAATAGTTTCGAATTTCTCTGAATTTTCTCCGGTTGTTTCTAAATGCGCGCGTTTTCGTTCTAAAGAAATTTCGGGAGGTAAATCCAAAATAATAGTAATATCTGGATAGCCTACAAATTTGTTGATATCTTCGATCCAGTCGACAGAGACATCATTAGATTGACTCGATTGATACACTATGGATGATTCGAGATATCTATCTGAAATTACTATGAAGCTCTCATCTAACTTCTTTTTTATCTCCATTTTATAATGTAAAGTCCTATCTGCAGCAAATAATAACGCATCTGTCTCGGGCGGGATTGTATCGTCCAAAAGCGCTTCTTTTAATAATTTTCCGATCATGCTTGACGATGGTTCTCTCGTTAAATGTACCTTAAAACCTTTTTTCTTAAGAAATTCTCCCAAGAGCTTAGTATGAGTAGTGGTTCCCGAACCATCTATTCCTTCTAAAACGATAAAGAAAGCTTTCTGCATGATTATATAAAAGATAAAAAGGATTGTAATTAAATTTATTTAATTCATGAAGAGATATTTAATTTTTATAGTTTCAGTTTTTCTAATTTCCGCGGCTTTAATTGTTGGATATGGATATTGGGCGTATTACCTAACACCTATAGGAAGAGAACTTTATAGACCTTTATTTCTGATAATAAATAGCGTTATTTTTTTATTCTTAATTTTTATTCTACGGTTTAAGAATTATTTCTATTTATTTTTGATTTTTTTAATCATAGGTCTTGCCGCATGGCTTTATAACTATGTTATTGCCTTTTTCATAACGGATTTAATCAAATTGAGTCATTTCCAGTGGGGATTAATAATATCTATATCAATTTGTTGCATCGCTCCTTTTATTTCGGTATTATGTTGTTTTTTTATTCAGAAGTACGAATCAAAATTCATGAACAATGTAATAAAAGGAAAATTGCACTTACACGAAGGTTTTGCGGGGATTATGTTAATTTGTATTGCGGTGGGATTGTATTTTATAAGAGTTCTTTTAAGTCCTTATGAATGGAAAATTAGCGGACTCCATATTCTTGCCACAATAGTCTTTTCGTTTATAACATTACTTCCGTTCTTTGGTGGATTCTTAGTGGGGAGAGATTGGGACGATGTAAAAAAATTTAAATTTTTAACAAAAGCATCTAATTCTAATAATGCTAACGAAAAATTACAAAACCCAGAGACGAATAACGATTTCTACGCTGAGAAATCTAAAAATACTCACCTTTCAGGGGTGATCATTTCTACATATGCGATTATGATCGTAGTGTTCTCAACTGATTTCCTTCCTTACTCGGTATTTTATATTCCCGCTGAAACATTAAGAATAATAGGTTGGTTCTTTTTTACAATTGGTGCAATCGTAATAGGTTACGATTGGATTAGATTAAAAAAAAAATTTGATATAAAACCATATATTAAATAACTTGATTTTTGATAATACAATTAAGTAATTTAAAAAAAGGAATACAATATGAAAAATCTAAACGAGTTAAATTACTGCCCGCACTGTCAAAAATATGTCGAGAGAATAAGAAAGCCTTTTGAAGACAATATTGTTATAATATGGACCATCGTGTTGATTGTTACACTTGGACTAGCGAGTCCCATTTTAATTTATCTGTATTTCAGAAGAAAAAAACAGCATTGTAAAGAATGCAAAAACATTGTTATAATCATTCCTCCGGGTTCAGATTTAACTGAAGTTGCGCAATTGCCTAAAGAAATGTATTCCGTCCCTACCGAAAATCCAAATAACGAAACTGAAACTCTCAAAGTAGAAATTCCAATAACATCGAAGGCGGAAAAAACCGCACCACCTAAAGACGCAGTTGTTTTTTACAGAAAGATTCAATTTTGCCCTTTTTGTGGAGAGAAATTAGGGGAAGAAGGAGTAGAATTCTGTCCTGGGTGTGGAGCAGACCTAAACGAGGGAGATTAAATTTGGACTCAAGTACTCTTAAATACCTACATGCATATTTTTAATGTAATTATAAATCAATAATTTTTAAATTAGAGGGATTAAAAATTCCACATGGATATTGTGAGTATTGTAAGCAAAATGTATTACTTATGAGAGAGGACATAGACTGGATGTTAGCAATAATACTATTATGCTTTACATGCGGTATTGGGACATTCATCTACCTTATAATATACTATAGTAAACCCGAGGATCGATGTGTACATTGCAACTCCATAGTTGCTGCACAAGTACCGGGATATCAACTTGAGCCCGATCAAGTGGTAATTCCTCAGCAAGTGCAGTCTCAATCCTCTCAAGTTGAACAAAGTCGCGCGCAAGCTTCTCAAATTCAAACAACCGAGCCTACAAGTTCGGAAGGAAAACAATTCTGCCCATACTGCGGCGAGAAAATTGCTGGAAACGCCAGATTTTGCCCAGGCTGTGGCGCAAAATTAAGTTAAACTTTTTTTTCTGCTTTTTTTAATTCGATAACATTTTATAAAAGTAAGTAAGATCTAACTTTATAGTCCATTTAAATACATTTTTGTGAATAAATGTGAAAGAGTTATCTCAACGAGTAAGTCAAGCACCTAAATCTCAAATTCGAGAATTGTTTAGCCTCGCAGCTGGGAGGTCAGATGTAATAAGTTTGGGGATTGGTCAGCCAGATTTTAAAACTCCCGAACCAATTATTAAAGCCATCACGAAAGCATTAGAAGACGGAATAACTATGTACGCTCCCACTCGTGGGAATTCTGAGTTATTAGAACTGATTGCAAAAAAGATTAGGGAACAGAACAAAATTGATGTTGGAGTAGAAAATGTGATTGTTTCGAATGGCGGCAGCCAAGCGATAACTTTTGCGTTCGCGTCTTTATTTAATCAAGGAGACGAATTGATTTTGTGTTCGCCAAATTTTATATCGTATTTCTACTGCGGAGCTTTTTTTGGGTTGAAGGTCGTTGAATCGAAACGAAACGACGATTTTAGTCCAAATCTCGACGACATTAAAAGCAAAATTACAAACAAGACAAAAGCAATTTTAATTAACTCTCCAAATAATCCAACTGGGTACGCATTTACAAGAAAAGAAATCGAAGAAGTGGTAGATATGGTTATTGAAAACGACCTTTATTTAATTAGCGACGAAGTCTACGAAAATTATTTGTACGATGGAACAGTTCACATAAGTCCGGGCTCGTTAAACGGAATGCAAGAAAGGACTATAACTTTGAATGCAATGTCTAAATTATTTTCCGCAACGGGTATTCGTTTAGGTTATGTCGCCGCTCCAGCGCACATTATCGATCTAATGGAAAAATATCAGCAATATACTATTGCCGGTACGAATCACGCTGCTCAATTTGGATTTATCGAGGCCCTTAAAATGGATAAAGGCTTTTTTAAACCAATTCTAAAGGAATTTAATTCAAGAAGGCTACTCTGCTATAAGAGATTAAGCGAAATTGGTTTCGATGTCGTGAAACCTAAAGGTGCGTTTTACATAATGCCCGGAATCTCAAAATTTGGAAGCGATTCGATGAAATTTTCGAAGAAAGTCATGCAAGAAAAAGCAGTTGCTATAGTTCCAGGAGCAATATTTGGTAGCTACGCCGCAGATAGGCTGAGAATGTCTTACGCTACATCTATGAATAACTTAGAAACTGCAATGGATAGAATAGAAGATTTCGTAAAATCGCTATAAACAACTGATTACATTCGACCTATGTGTCGTGGAAAAAAATAATATCGAGAAAAAGTCTAAAAATAACCTACTTTTAATCTACTTATCTAACATTTAATTATTAGAGCTGATATCATGAAGGAAGATTTAGAGAAATTATCCAAAGAAGAATTGATAGAATACATCGAAGATATATCTAAGAACTGGCTCGCGCTCGACGGAACTTGGTTCCAGGCGGTTGAAAGCGATTTAGGAATAGAAAAAGCGATTGAGTACGATAAAAAGGCGTGGGAACAGTTTTCCGTGATCGAAGCGAAAAGAATTATGCAAAGGTTTAACATTCCAGAAGGTGGGGGGATACCTGCGCTGATTAAAGTGCTGAAATTTAGGATTTACGCGAACATAAACAAACAAGAAATTGTTGAAGTGTCAGATAAGCGCTGCGTATTTAGAATGAATAATTGTAGAGTGCAATACGCAAGGAACCAAAAAGGTCTCCCGGATTTTCCTTGCAAGGATGTTGGTTTGATCGAATACATATTATTTGCAAAAACGATCGATCCTAGAATAAAAGCCAATTGCATTTGTTGTCCCCCCGATCCTCATCCTAAAGAGTATTATTGCGCGTGGGAGTTTGTTTTAAAGGAGTAAAAATCTTAAATCCTTATTGGGGATTTTCTACTTAACGAATTTTAGAGAATGAAAAAAATATTAGTTTTTAAAAATTATAAAAGTCTTGGTTATTACTTGAGGTTATCTAAAACAAGATTTGCTTTTTTTATTAGAATCGTTTATGATAACTATTTTGTCGCGGTGCTTTTTCAGTCACCTTAACATTTACAGCCTGCGGTCCCTTTTCTCCTTCTGTGATTTCAAATTCCACTTTATCTCCTTGATAAAGGGTTTTGTATCCAGAATCATCTATTGTGATGCTGCTGTAATGAACGAAAATATCCTTTTCTTCGGACTCTTCGTCGTAAGTAATAAAGCCATAGCCTTTTTTGCTATGAAACCATTTTACAACTCCATTTACCATACAAAATACCTTATTACACTTTATATTTACATTCAAAAAATGAACAAGTTAATTTTTACTAGGTTTGGAATGTAATAAATTTAATGATTTTTTATTGTTTCAAAAATAAAAAAAAAATAGTTTATTTTTAAGTTCAACAAACTTTCGTTGTCCAACCATATTTATCTTCAATCTTTCCCCACTGAATACCCGTAAGCGTATCATATAGTCTTTGCGTTAATTCTCCGACTTTGAAATCGTTGATCTTGTATTCTTTACCTTTATAACCAAGTGAACCCACTGGCGTAATTACTGCAGCAGTGCCCGATCCAAACGCTTCGTCCATTTTACCGTCGTCAATTGCCTTAATAACTTCGTCGATGCTTAAATTTCTCTCTTCAACGGAAATACCTTCTGATTTGCAAATTTGAATTACTGAATCTCTTGTAACGCCCGGTAATATAGAGCCAGTTAGGGGTGAGGTTATGACAGTTCCGTCTATAACGAAGAATTGATTCATAGTTCCAACTTCTTCTACATATTTTCTTTCTTGAGCGTCCAACCATAAAACTTGTGTATAACCTTCTTCTGCTGCCACTTCAGCCGATTTCAAACTGGCTGCGTAGTTTCCAGCAGCTTTTGCGAATCCAACTCCCCCTAGAGCAGCTCGCACAAATTTATCTTCTACCTTTATTTTTACTGGAGCAAACCCAGTTGCGTAATAAGCTCCAACTGCGCAAAGAATTATATAAAATAAATATTCAGTGCTTGGATGAACTCCTAAGAACGGTTCGGTAGCAATAAAAGTGGGTCTAATGTAAAGCGATGTGCCTTCAGAATGGGGAACCCAGCGTTGATCGATTGTAATAAGTTCTTTTAAAGCATTTATTACAAAATCTGGATCAATTCTTACCATACACATCCTATCAGCAGACGCGTTAAGCCTCTCCATATTCTTGTCCGGTCGAAACAGCCATATTCCGTCATCTCTCCTATATGCTTTTAAACCTTCAAAGATCATTTGACCGTAGTGCAGACTACATGCAGCTGGATCAAGAACTAGATTGTGGTAGGGCATTATTTCTGCGCCATGCCAGCCCCTCTCTTCGGTATAATACATGCTAAACATATGATCCGTAAAACATGTACCAAAACCTAAAGTGCTCTCGTCCTCTGGAAGTTTTCCTCTCTCACCCTCATTTTTTCTTGTGATTTTTAATTCCATTTTTTTTCTACCCATATTCTTCTTTATTATTTATTAAACCTTTTCACCTATTCTTAAAAAATTTTGCTGATAAAAGAAACAAAATCGTAAGCAAGGTAAAAAGAGTTTTTAGATTATGTTTCCCAATTTAAACTACTGCTACTACGATAGCCGCAGCTACAACTGCTTCTGCTATAATAACAATGTCTGAGTCCAGTATTTTAAATTGAAAGTCCATAATTAAATCAATATCTATGTTCTCCGATTTAAAAAGTTTTCTAAAAGGGAATTCTATGGGAAAATAAAAAGAGAATAAATTAAATTCTCATCAATTTTCGACTAATTTTCTTTCCGATTCGCAAATTTTTTCTCAATCACAAGAAAAATGAAGGCGTACACACCGTAAACCCAAAACGAAATAATAAACCAAATTGGATATCCAAAAATATTTAGTACGGGAGGATTAAGGTAATAGACTGATCCTACAGCTGATGAGGCTAAATCGCCGATGGGCTGAAATAAGACTCCATAAACACTTACTAATATCGAAATTAAACAGATATCCTTATATGTCAATTCAGTTCCCTTCGTTTTCTTTAAAGAGATTCTACCTAATTCGAAAATAATCATAAAAGAAGGAAAAATACTGATAGGATCAGTGAAATGAAACTCCGTTTCACCATATTTCCCTGCAAACAAGGGATGAATGTATAGATCAGCTGCTGAATATGTTCCAGTTATAATTAATATTATAACAAACGAAGCCGTTAGAGCATTCACTATTAATGTTGTTTTTACGCCATAAACTTTAACACCGTAGTAATAAATTATGATATAGAGCCCGATATTTAATACACAATTTGCCCAAAATAGCGCGTAAATGAGCATTTTAAGCCCTCCTCCGTTGAATAAGAACGATTAATAATGGAATTAGCGCGAGAGGGGCTGAAAGCACCAACATATCGTATCTTCCGGCTAAAATCAGGAAAGCAATATGGTATGCAAATGAAGCTATGTACGCACCAATTATTAGATCTCTAGATTTCATACTTACCTGTTTTAATTGGATTGTATTAACTTAATAATGATATTATTTTGATGATTAAAGAAGTTTCAATAGTCCTATTTTTCTAAAAAGTTTCTTATATTTTCTTATACAATATCATATATAATTCACACTCGTGATCATTTTGAAAGGTTGATAAAATGGCAGAAATCGAATGTACGATATGCGGAAATAAAATGGATAAGAAAAATTCAAAGACTTGCATGGATTGTGGAAAGATTCTATGCAAAAAATGCTCGAGATCGTGTTCTATATGCAGCGATGGTCCGTTTTGCGTTGATTGCCTAGATGCCCATACTGGCGATCACGAAATGGAATATTAATAATTTCCCTAATATTTGAGTAGAGACTTATCAAACTCCTGTACATTATCTGGAGGCCACGCTCGAGGGGTTGAACCGCCTTTTATATATCGATGATCGCACATTGGAGCTCCGTTTCCAAGAGTCTGAGTACGAGTGAAGCCAAATCCGTTGATTTGAGCCTCTGCAAAATCAGATAAGCAAATAAAAGGCATATATTTTTCGTATCCTAATTCTTTATAGAATTTGTGTATGCCACATCCAGAAAAATTAAGACCATAATCAAACGGTTCGCCTTCTCCATCAACAAATTCCATAACCCAATCTCCAGGATACTTTTTTAATTGCGATTCTTTCTCGAATTCCTGAAGAAATTCTACATGAGCGTCCTCAAAATTTGCGTCTCCTGGATTTTTATTTGCACTCTCGAGTTTTCGTCTTTTACTCTCATTTATTCGTTCGTACAACTCGTAACTGAATTCACCTATTTCCCGATAAGTTAATCCAGCTTTCTCAAGGGCGCGAAAAATTGCTAAAGTCGCAACGCTTCCTATTAACATGAATGTGAACGGATTTTTAACTCCTCCAATGTAAGGAATCTGTGGAATTAGAGCCTCGCTGTCTATTCGTATTTGTGCAATAAGTTCTTCTATTTTGGACTCGTTAAAGTACTTTTTCATAACTTTCTGTGCGTGATTAAAATGCTTTTCGAAAAGGTTCATTAATTTGGGTTTTTTTCTTAAATAGTAATTCTTTCCTTTTTTTGACGACATAATACATCATTAAAATTTAGTACTAATATTTACCATATTTTTCTAATAAAGCTTTCGCATAGCCGAGATTTCGACTCGCCATCTCGATTGGCTCCCACGGCCACTCGCACCCAGCAGCGTACATAAATTGCCCACCCGGTTTTCCATCTTCGATCGTTTTCAAAATTTCGCTAATAACTTCTGAATAGGAATAATTTGGGCTTCCAAGCACCATCGTGTTTGTATTGCCCCTAATGCAGTTGTTTTTACCTATTTTTTCTTTCGCCATTTTCAAATCGACTTGGTAATCGAGGTCTAATATTGCGACGTTCGTGCTTGAAACTAACTTGAGCATGTCTCTCCCTTCGCCATCTACGACCGAATTGTCACCACAGATATGATAAAGGACGGGTACATCTTTTTGTATGTAATTGAAAAGTTCTCGAGTGGCATCTAAACAACATTTTTCATACCTCATGGGACCTATTTGCGATATTGCCGAGTCGCCGGCACCAATAATGTCCGCTCCGACTTCGATTTGCAGTTTTGCAAACTCTTTTTGAATGGGTAAAATCCTATCTATAAGGCTTCTTATTATTTCAACCCAATTTTTATGCCGACACACTTTTAACACATTCACGAGATCAAACAAACAACAAATTTCTGCGAAGGG
>JAHQWX010000046.1 GCA_029856375.1 Promethearchaeia archaeon
TGCATAGTTGTTATAATCTATCTTTATATCTGCTTTTATATTAACTGCATCGCTTATTTCATAACCAGTATCTCGAGCATCGACCCAAATTAATCGTTCTTTCTCAGGAGCGACATTTTTATCATTGTTCTCTATAACATAATCGTACGATGTCCCATCGATAAAAACCTCATCAACGGTTAAGTTTTTAATCCCTGTATTTACTATTTTTAATGTAGCAAAACCATTGTCGTAAATCCTTGGCTCCCTAATTTCAAACGACGAATCTAACGCTGTATAATCAATTTTAAAGAGCTTTACCAACCCGTTATATGAAAAATATTCTTTTTTGAAAACCTTAAAATCGTAATACCCGTGATAAGGTATATGAGATGACCAAGTATTTCCATTATCATCTGTAAGTTTATTGATATTACTTGAAGGATTCCCAGCGATCTGTTGAGTATAGTGAGCTTGATATGGTTTATTAGGATCTGCGTCTTGTAATTCGGTTGCTAATCCATAAAACATTAACTCAACCAATGTACTATCAAACCATTTATCTTCGTATCTTCCAGTAGATTGATTGTGATATTCTGCTTCGTCAAAAACTGTGTTCTCTTTCCATTCGGCCGATCTCCAGCCAAATCGTTCGTAATGTACAAAATTATCATTACAAATCCTTAACATCCAAGGCCATTTTCCCTCGTCTCCTCCAAGACCGTTAATTAATACTCCGAAAAACACTAATATATAATCTGCTTTTAAATGTCTCAATATCTTAGCGCTTTCAATTTCATCTGTAAGCATAAAAGACATTCCTGTTGCGCCGATTCGAGTCTGATTCATAGTTCCATTATCGTTTATAGTAGTAACATTCCCAATAGGTGTCAGCCAATAGCCATAATCCCACCAACTCACGACAACAGTCGAAGGATCTAAGTTAGTTCTCATCCAAGTCAGCGATTCTTCCCAGTCGTGAATTTGGTTTCCTGGAGCTATTTGAGAATACGCAAGCGACGAAGATGTAACATCTGTTGCGTGCGAAACTTGCGCAAACATTAAAAATCCAACTAATGCATAAACTCCAAATGCCTCCCAACTTCCAATTGTCGATTTTATTTGCCTTTTTCTCCGCCTGCTTATCACGGCTTTTTGTTTTCCTATAAATGTACCAAAAATCTTCAAAAGATTTGATAAGCCGTATGAACCAATTAACGCAACTGCGGGGGCAAATAGTAAGATAATACGAATCATGCTACCAGTAAAATAAAATAGCGTAAGAATGTAAATTACTATTAAATAATCTTCTTCGTTTCCTCTTTTAAGACAGAAAAATATTCCAGCGGGTACTAATAAACTGGGGATCAGAGTATTATAATAGAATACGCTCCATGGGCTAGGCATGTGCTCAGCAACTGATGCAACTAACTGAATATCTTGCCTTAACAAGGGAGAAAAAACGCTGAAGAATCTTTGATCAAATCCAAATGGTAAGATATTTGGAGAGATCCAAAGTATTATAGCACCAATTAAAATAATGGGGATGATGGACCATCTTAAAACAGTCATAAATCCACTATAAAATTTAGGATTGAGCGTTTTTTGCCTATAAAATAGATGAAAAACAATCAATACTACAGAAAATAAGAACACTCCAAAAAATTCAAATTCGTCAAATATATGTTCAGGTCTATATTTTACAAATAAAGAATAGAGAAATATTCCAGTTCCCTCGGTACCGCAATATGCAATCAATAATCTTGGAGAATATTTGTCAATAATAACCAATATTCCTGTTAATAACGGAACTATTAAAAGGCTATATACATATCCCCCCCAACTCAGAGCGAGATAACCTAAAGCCATTCCCGCAAATATTGAGAAATGAAATTTTCCAGTTTTTACTGCTTTTATGAAAAATAAGAATGTTAATAAAGTTCCTAGAATTCCAATTGTTTCGTTATCAAAAAATCCAGCAACTGTTCTTTGCATGTGTCCAGGATTAAATGCCAAAAAAAATGCAGCAATGAGACCAGTTCTTTTATCTAAGATTTCTTTTCCTAGAAAATACATGATCAAAACAGTTAATGTTCCAGCGTACGCAGGGAAATAGTAACACACATGATACAAATCAATTGGTATACCCAATCCATTTAATATGTTATAAATTATCACAATTGTGAATGTAAGCCCGGGTCTTAACTCGTAGCGATTTGTTCCTTCGGGATACCAAGACTTGAAATCGTGCCAATGGAAATATTCGTAAACTCCATTTTCAGCTAAGTAATTGGCGTTATAATATTGGAGCCAAGGATCAAACGCTTTTATCAATTCCGGACCTACAAAGATTGGACTCAATCTTACAAGGAGCGCAGCGATTAGAATAATTATGAGTGCAGCAAGTATGAAAAAATTTTCCTTTTTTACTCTTATTTTTGTTTTTAGTCTATCTCGAAAATCAATAAATCGCGCTCTCAGTTTTAACGGCATGTACGAACCTTAACTCTTATAATCTTAATTATACTAATTCCGATTTTTAATTAGATAAATTTCTTAATTTCTACTATAGCAGATATTTTTTTGAAAGTACGGTACCTAAAAAATATTATCAAGACTTTTTTATAATGTTTAAATCAAAAGTTGATATAAATAAATTATGTCTGATCAAATCAAATTACTGGTTAATGAGAAAGAAATTCCCATTAATCCATTTGTCAAAATAATCTTACGTGATGTTAATTTAGCAATCTTAAAAAATTTAAGAGAAATCCCAGACGACATAAAAAAAATAACGATAATTTTAGATTAACGAAGAATCACATATTTTTTAGATCTTTATGCAGGAAAAACAAAGGTACTTTGTCAAAACCTACTATATCGGGGATAATTACTATGGTTCTCAACGTCAAGATAGAGAAGAGAGCATTGAGGGCGCAATAATTACAGCATTAAAGGAAAAAGACTACATAAAAGACGAAAAAGAATCAATTTTTGAAGCGGCAAGTCGAACTGATCGATTTGTATCAGCAAGAGGCGCAGTTTTTTCATTCATTTCTCAAAAAAAATTTTATCCAGAAGAATTAAACACGGTTCTTCCTCTCGATATAGGCGTATGGAGCCACGCTGTAGTCCCTCTAGATTATATGCCAAGAAGGAAAGCAATTTCAAGACAATATAAATATGTAGTTGAGCATTCAATACACTGGTACGAAAAAAATTTCGATTTTAATATCGATTTAATTAGAAAAGGATGTGAATTATTACAAGGACGACATGATTTCGTTAATTTTGCGAAAAAAGATAAAAACAACGAAAAAAACACGGTAAAAGATCTCCAGACTATTCAATTTTCAATCCTAAATAATTATATTGTCATAGATCTTATAAGTAGAAGTTTTTTAAGGCAACAGGTTCGAAGGATGGTTAAGAAATTGATTGAGCTTGGTACCAATGTCATTAGTATAGAAGAATTTAATTCACTACTTGATCCAACGAAATCATTCTCTTACAAGCCAGCTTCTGCTAAAGGATTAATTTTATGGGATGTTCAATATACTCCCGAAATAGTTTTTACTTCAAATAATAAAGGATTGCAAAGAATGGTACAATTTTTCAATGAAAACTATAATAATTCTCACTTTAAAATGCAGTTTTTTGACTTATTGAGAGAAAAATGAAAAAAAAAGAAAGATATCTAAATAATTCCGAGCTCTTTTAATTTTTCTTCGGTTGGAACGCCATTTTCATCCCAACCTCTGGTTTGATAGTATACATTTAGATTTTCGAAGAGATCAAGCTTAATACCTGCTGTAGCTCCACTCTTTAACGCTCTGGTAACAATCTCAGGAAGATAATCGTCTTCTTTCTTTACTCCTAATTTGCACGAGATTAGACGTTTCACATTTGATCCGCGTTCTCCCGCTCTCATAAATAGCCTACTCTTACCAAGAGAGTCAAATCCAGTAGCAGCTTTTAATAATCTCATCAATAAAGGAGTGTTTACTCCCGCATACGAACAAGTAACATTTGAGTCGTAAATTGCTGCAATATCTTGCATAGCAATAACTGTTTTCTCCCTTCCATCAATAATAAACCGATCACCTTTTCGTATTCCTTTAAACGAGCAGATTTCTCCATCTAATGCGTAAAATTCTCCTTTCTTATGACTGGCACCAACACAAGAAGTCATATATGTAAGAGCTTGACCTAAGTATGCACGGGGCTCGTGCATTGGGATTTCTAATCCTTTCACATGTGCTGCTAGCCCAGGGTCAACCCCTAATTTGTTTGCCATTATTTTGACGCCCTCTGCTAAAAGATCTCCAATTCCGTCTCGATTAATGATTTTATCTAGTAATTTTAATAAGACTTCACTATTTCCCCATCGAATCTCGTCCAAATTTATATCCTTGAGATAATTTTTAATATTTTCAATACCTATATTGTTCTCTACAAGATACATCAAAAATGCAATCGATACCCCGCTTGAAATCGTATCAACTCCTTCAAGATTGCTAAGATGATTTGCTTCGAGGATAGGATCGAAATCGATTACTCCACATAAGGGTCCAAACGACGCCACAGTCTCGTATTCTGGGCCATCTATATCAATCTCGTCGCCATTTTTAGGATATATTGTCTTTCTACCACAGCCAATTGCACATCCTGCACAAGAATATTTAATAACAGGATATTTTTCTTTTAACGCCCTTCCAGTTAAAATTTCTGCCTGGAATTCGGTATTAGTAAAGTAATTCGCGGGTACATCGCCTAAAACCATTCCTATATCGGTATAACTTAAAGAACCATCGTGAGAGATGAATAAGCTCTGAAAAAGGGTGAGAGATGTTTTTAAAGCATCTTTTCCCGTCTTCATTAATTCTTCTCTATTTGCATACTCGATTTTTTGCCTTCCATTAATTACTAGGGCCTTTAATTTTTTACTACCCATTATTGCACCTAAACCACATCTTCCTGCTGCTCTACCTTCGTCGTTTATAACTGCTGCATATTTTACTAGATTTTCTCCTCCTTTCCCAATGCAAGCGATTCTTACTTTGTCGTCGTTAAGTTCTTTTTTAATAAGATCGGTGGTTTCTCTTGTATTTTTACCCCAAATAGAACTTGCATTTTTGAATTCTACATTAGTATCGTTTATAAATAAATAAGTGGGCTCTGCAGCTTCTCCAGTAATCACGACTGCATCGTATCCACACCTTCTTAATACTACGGGAAAAAATCCACCAGAAGTCGATTCGCCCCAAATACCGGTTAATGGAGATATTCCCGTTACACAATATCTTCCGCTCGAAGGAGTAGCAGTCCCGGTTAAAGGACCAGTTGAGAAAATTAGCGGATTTATGGGATCAAATGGATTTAATTTTAGAGTCTCGTAATCCTGGTCTGAAAGTAAGTCGTAAGTGAGTTTTGCAGATAAATTAGCTCCACCTATGTATTCCTCAGCGATCTTAGGATCTAAATCCTTAACTTCTACTTTATTTTCGCTTAAATTTATATAAACAATCTTACCGTTGTATCCAAATACTGTACTCATTTTTTCATACCTCCTTCACATATAATACAATTCCATTAAATCATCTATTTTATTTTCATAAACTATGTCGTAAATTTTTCGAACCTGTGGAGGGTCCAGTTTCCGAGTTGACGACAACGTAGTATAATCGTTAAACGCGTAATCGACCATTTGATCCATCTTTGCATTGTAGTCCTCTAGTGAAATTTTTGGGTCATCGAGTTCGCTAATAGACAATGGACACCCTACTAATTTCATAAAATCTTGAAGCTTTATTAATAATTCTTTCACAATCTCGTCTCGCTGCTTACCTTCGCTCTTAACGCCGAAAAGCTTTGCGAGTGGTTTAAACCGATCCGTAACCTTAGATTGATATGCAATTGAAGCGCATAGGTAGAGTCCTACGCAAACTCCATGGTGGATGTGAAATAACGCTCCAAAGGAATGACCCAAACCGTGTTCAATTCCACCGGAGACGTTTCCAAAACCCATACCAGTAATAAACGCTGCTAATTGCATTTTTTCTCTCGCTTCCATATCTTTTCCCCGTTTAACAGATCTAGGCAAATATTTCAATATCAACTCAATAGCTTTTAAATTACACATATCTGAAAGCTCAGTACTCATTGTTAAGACGTAAGATCCCATGGCATGAGCTAAAGCGTCCATTCCGGTACCCATTGTTAAGTACGGAGGCATTGACGCAACGAATTCAGGGACTAATACGGCAAAATCAGGACATAGTTCGTAACACACTGCTTCCGTTTTTTTCGGGGGTTCTCGATCAGTATCCGTTACAACTGCGATAAAAGTAGTTTCAGCACCCGTCCCGCTAGTTGTCGGCATTGCCACCAGCCATTTTACTTTTTGCCTAAGACCTAAATAACTAGGTGCTACCATAGTATTAAGATTAATATCCGGTCGTTCGTAATATAAGAGGATCATTTTTGCTGTATCCATAGCAGAACCTCCTCCGATAGCAATAATTACTTTTGGATTGTATTCTTTACATACTTCTACACCTTCTAATACTGTAAATTTTGGAACATCAGGCAATACATTATTAAACAGTTTACTATCAATACCTTTTTGCGTTTTTATGAAATCTGCTACTTTCTCTCCGTATTTCCTTAAATCTTTATCGACTACAATCAAAACTCTTTTTTCTCCTTCTTTTAAAAAAGCACCCAAATGATTCGTGAAATCTACTAAACTATTAGTACCCGTAAATGTTGTTTTAGGAGTTGTAAACGGACAATGCCACCCACGCATCGCATTACTTGCAGCCTTTATAAATAAGTTCTTAAGATTTGGATCTTCATACCAAGCAATGTCTCTTGACATATTTTTGCACTTTTTTTGTTTCTTATAATAAGTTATCAATTATAATTTAATATTGATTTCGAGTTAATACTATTAAAAGCTTATCCTTAAGCAGTAAAAAATTTTAAACAGTAATGTATATGTCTTTATATGGCTGATGTATCGATTTCGAGCAAAATTGATTTTGAAAAGCTCTTTTTTCCAAGAGCTATAGGAATTATAGGGGCATCATTAAATCCAACTGGTGGGGGTTTTTTTGCCAGAGTGTTAAAAGGCAGATTTAGGGGACCAATATATTTATTTAATCCTCGCTTGAAAGGACAAGAATTATTTGGCATGAAAGTACATGGGTCTATCTTGGAAATATCAGAGTCTGAACCTATAGACTATGTTGTATTGGCTGTTAAAGCTCAATTGTGTCCAAAATTATTGGAAGAGATTGGAATAAAAGGAGTCCCATTTGTAACCATATTTGCTTCGGGTTTTTCTGAGGTTGGTAAAGGTAACCTTGAACAAGAAGTAATTGATATTGCTAAAAAATACAAAATTAGAATAATTGGACCTAATTGTCTGGGAGTGTATAATCCGGCCGGTGGCCTTTATATTAACGCAGTACAGTCTAAAAAGGCGGGAAATTTTTCAGCAGTGTTTCAGTCAGGAGGGCTTTCTGTGAATGTAAGCAATTTAGCAGTGTCATATGGTTGTTTTGTATCAAAACTAGTATCGGTTGGAAACGCAATCGATTTAACTTATCCAGACTTCATGGAATACTTCTTATATGACGATAAAACCGCTATTATCGGACTATATCTCGAAAATTTAAAATCTCAGAAGGATGGGCGTAGGTTTTTTGAGAGTGCAAAGAAATTAAACTTGAATAGAAAGCCCGTAATTTTATGGAGAGTGGGTTTTGGAGAAGCGACTAAAAAAGCAATAATGTCACATACAGGAGGATTAGCGGGAAATAATAGAATTTGGGAAGCAGTCGCGAAGCAGACAGGGTGTTGTTTGGTAAATAACTCGACTCAGCTTGCAGCACTTGCCTCAGGTTTTAAGAATATCAAACTCCCCCGAACTCGAAATTTAGGTGTAATAGGCATTGGAGGTGGTTCATGCATTGAACTTAGCGACACATTAGAGAAATACAATCTTAAAATCCCTCAACTTGACGAAAAGACGATAAAGAAATTGTCCAGATTTCTCCCAGATGTGAATACAAATGTTACAAACCCCATAGATCTTGGAGGGCAAGGAATACTACCAAATGTATATTATCGTGTAATTCTTGCGCTTGATAAAGACCCCAATATCGATGCAATCGTATTTGTGAAAGATCCCGAACGTTTTAGTGGATTCTCTGAGCAAGTTATAAAGGAATATGGGTTTGGTGGGATGGATTTGAATCAAATTTTTCTGAAATATATGAGAAAAGCGAAGAAGATCACAACAAAACCAATTGTGTGCGTGATGCTGAAAATTAGCGAGGGATTTGAAGAATACAAAAGCCGATATAGATTTAAATTAAGCTTACTTAATCGATTTATCCCAGTATATGAATCAATAGATCTAGCTGGAATGGTATTAGATCACATGAATACTTATAGGGAATTTCTACAAAAAAATAATGTATACCCAAAATAAACCAATAGACGAGGTAAATTTCTATGTTAGAAGAATTTCTCAACAATATTATGGTAAAAAGGATTCAAGAGTACGGTGGAAAAGAGAAATTCGAAAAAATTCTCGATATCGGTGGAAAAAACGGAACATATACATCAAAAATTTCCGAAACCCTAACAGTATTAGATATCAAACCGAAGGAGATAAGTCCTGATATTAACTATATTAAGGGAGACATTTTAAAATTCGATACGGAGGAAAAATTCGATGTCGTCGTTTGCTCTGCAATACTCGAACACTTTACCAAAAGGGATGGAATAAAAATAGTAAAAAAAGTTAACAATTTCTTAAAAGACGATGGTTTAGCGTTTATTAGCTGTCCAAATGCTTGCAGTCTCAATCGAATGTTAGGTGAAATGATTGGAATGTGCACTGCAATAGAGCTAACAGAAGCAGATGTTAAAGTCGGTCATAAATACCTTTACAATTTAGATCGATTAGAAAGTATAGTTCGAGATAACTTAGAGTTTGTGGATTCAGGATCTTATTTCTTAAAGCCTTTACCAACTAGCGAGATGGATAAACTCTTCGATTTTAATGCATTCTCGAATTTCGCTTCAATCACCTCGAAAACTTACCCACATTTAAAGAATTATCTCGCTGAAATTTTTGTAGTCGGGAAAAAGCTAAAAAAATGATAATTAAGTAAAAAATAGGAAAAAAAAAAGAAAAAATTATAAAATTTTCAAATTATATTGTTTATCCAAGCTTTTCAACAACGGGATTAACCCTAGTTCGATGAAACCTCATTCCAATCTCATCAGAAGGTATACCCATCCCCAGAGCTAACAGCTCGGTTATGTATAATATTGGAATGTTAATATCTCCATCGAGACCTCGTTGATTTCCATCAAGTTGCTGAAAGCACG
>JAHQWX010000047.1 GCA_029856375.1 Promethearchaeia archaeon
TTTTCTGTATGAAATGGTAATGTTACAACGCTAACAACAATTGCTCCCTCTAATTTAGCAATTTCTGCTATTACTGGGGCGCTTCCAGTCCCAGTGCCTCCTCCTTCTCCACAGGCAATAAAAACGAGGTCGGCATCCCTTAAAGATCTAGTAAGTTCCTTTCTCGACTCTTCGGCCGCAGATTTACCAATTGTAGGATCTCCACCAGCTCCCAACCCTCTTGTTAGATTTTTACCAATTAGTATTTTTTCGTGCGAATCAACGGCATCTAAATGCTGTTGGTCCGTATTAATCGCTAAACACTTAGCTCCCCTTATCCCTATTTTCATCAGACGATGAACTGTATTATTACCAGCTCCCCCTGTTCCAATAATTTTTATATTTGCTGAATATAACGGTTTTTTATCTTCTAAATTTACGCAAGCTCTCTCTGATGCTCTTTTTATGAAGCTCTCCACATCATATCACTTTATAATAGAAATTATGGTTATAACACAATTTCATTTTGAAATATTTTTAATGATATAATATAGGGATGACATTAGATAGAGAAATCGTGCTGTTCGATTGGATTGAATATTTTTTTGTATTTGTTTCCATTTATTAAAAATATTTCTGGGAGCGTGTATGGAAATCTATTTGAAAAAGTAAGGCAATAAGCACCTACATTTGCGATAAGGACCTTATCCCCAATATTTACTGAAGGAGTAAAGAAATAATCCTTAGCTAAAACATCTTGATCAGTAGGTACAATACCCGCTATTGAGGTTTTTTTATTATATGTTTCCTTAACATTGCTTAAATTGTAAAATCTTAGAGTACAACGAGCAAATTTGGGAACTATATGATTTCCTACATTTAGAAATATCCATCCATCATTTTGAGTATAAATCACTTTCGAGATTAGAAGCCCCGCATCGCCGATAATGTAACGTCCCGGTTCAAAATATACAGTGGAATGAGAAGTTTTATATTCATCTAACAATTTTTTAATAGTTAGTGCATATTCTTCTATTCGTTCCTTTTTAAAAACAACAGCCTCTGGGAAACCGCCTCCAAAATTAATATTTTTTATTTCAATTCCCAGATTATTTTGTATTTCTATTAAAGTATCTAATAAAGAGATACAATTTTTTTTCAGGAGTTCAATACTATTCATTTGAGTACTAAAGTGGGAAAGCACTGTAGTTAATTCTAAATTTTTACAATTGGAAAAAATCCTAGTCATGTCTTTTATCGTTATTTCAGAAATGTTCAATCCTAATCTTGCATCGTATTTACCGGAGTTAATTCTTAAACAAATTTTCTGTGTAATGTTTAGATTATTTGCGATTTCATTGATTCTTTCTAGATCATGGATATTATATACCACAATTTCTCTAATTTTATTTTCTATACATTTCGAGATAAGCTCATCGGTTAAATACGGTCCCCCCGCGATAATTTTGTCTGGGGGGAATTTAAGTTTAAGGGCAAGTTCTAATTCGGGTAAACTGATAATCTCAGCACCGAAACCTTCTTCTTTAATAATTTTACAAATTTCAAGTAGATAGTTAGCTTTAAATGAGTAAAAGCCCTGATATTTATTAAAATGAGACGAGAACATCTGATTAAACATTTTAATGTTCTCTCTTATTCTATTTTCCAAAAATATAAAGTATGGTGTTTTGGTATTCACATCTAAGTCAATAAAATTAACCTCTTCAAAAAAGAATTCATTTTTATCTTGCTTTATAAATGGATTTCCCGCTAAAAAATTCATAATTAGTAATTAATTAGAGTTATTAGTTTCAATTATACTATTGTATATTTTAAATATTTTTTTAGAAATGCTTTGCCAATAATAATTTTTCTCTTTTATTTTTTCATATCCACTCGAACCCATTAATTTTGCGCGTTCCTTATTTTCTAAAAGATAATTAATTTTATTACAGATATCTCGCGTGCTATCAAATTGCACTAGCAATCCATTTTTTCCATCATTGACTATTTCTGGGGTAGCTCCTATATTAGCTCCAATAACAGGCTTTTTGAAGGCCCAAGCTTCGAGGAAAGCGATCCCAAAGGCGTCTGAGCGAGAAGGCATAACATATATTTCGCATTCTTTGAACGCAGAAATTTTTTTCTTATCGTAGTATCCACTTAAATTTGATGGTGATAAATTTATTATGTTTACCGCTTTATTCTTCTTTTTAATCTTCCCTAATTCAATATTAAACGCTTCAGTACTAGGACCAATAAATGTAAAGAGAAGATTTTTATCTTTTTTCGTTAGATGTGGTATTGCTCTTAGCAGCGAAAGGGCTCCTTTTTCATAATTTTTATATCCGCAAAATAAAAGCATTGGAAGATTTTGTTTTGCCTTCCCAAAATACTGCTCTTTGAAATTTATGGTTTGGGTATTTTCGTAAATTTCCAAGTCAATACCCATTGGAACTATACATATTTTTTCTGATTCAATTCCCTCATTAATTAAATATTGCTTTTCTAAAGAAGTGCAACATAACACTAAATCAAATTTTTTTAGAATTTCAGTATAATACGAATTTTGATATCGTGGATTAGTAAAATGAAAAAACGGAGTACAAATTGTAGGAATATCCCATGTTTTTCCTAGTATTAGGCTCAATAGAACATTCAAATAAGGAATATAAGTGGTGTGTATTAAATCATACCGTTTTTCCATATTTTTTTCGTAATTCGCTATTACTTCGCAAATGTTTGGTCCATTTTTGATTATATTCCTCAGTACTTCCCGAGAAAGATTTAAAGATACATATCCTTTGGTATTTTCGATGAGATCAATTTGTTCCTCTATAGATAAGTTATAATCAATAGGAAAACGCTTAATTTTCAATCCATTAACCTGGTTAAAATACTTATTCTTTGGGACGACTCTTTTTCCTTCAGGCTGTTTTAAAGCAGAAAAATCAAGCGCGTTGGAACAGAAAACATCAATAGATACATCAATTTTCTCATTTAGAATTTCAGAAAGTCTTTGAAAATAGAATTCTGCACCTGAGATTGCCGGAAAGTATCTCGTTGGGAAATGTAGAACATTCAATTTTTCGTTCATCTATTGATTAAAAATTATTTTTCCACAGTTTTTTATAATCCAAGTGATAATTTAATAACATATGTTATCTGAAAATAATGTTTTGAAATCCATTTTAAGAAAAATCAAGGAGAAAGGAGAATTAAATGAAGAATTGATCGAAGAACTAAGAACAATATTTCCAGATAAAATCGAGAAAACAATTGAAATTTTAAGTAAGGGCATAATTCAATACACATTTTTCCCATCTGGACGGAAAGTCTGGGTAGCAATAGGCAGTAAGAACATCCATCATCTAATATATCCTAACATATATTGCGACTGTTTTGATTTTTATAAGAATGTCGTAATAAAAAAGAAAAGCGATTTATGTAAACACATTCTCGCACATCGTATTGCCTTAAGCTTAAATGATTATGAAGAAATTTCATTTAACGATGATGAATTTGCTAAATTTATTGAGCAGTTCAAATTTGAATCTTAAATCTCGTATAACTCTACTTTAGCAAAAGAATCTTCAATTAAGGTGTCTAAGGGAAGATTTTTCTCTGCTGCTTTAATTTCTGACAGTTTGGCATGAGTTTCGGGATAGGTGGGAAAGTGCACGCAACTATCACTTTTCTCAGAACAAAGATCATAAAGTCCTATTTTTTTATTGATCTTCAAAACATCAAGCTTGTCAAATCCAATAAGTGGTCTTATTATACAAGCATTTTCTAAAACCGACTGATATGCATATATATTATCAAGCGTTTGACTGGCTTGCTCTCCTAAAATATCGCCTGTAACGATTAAATTTGTACCTTCGAGTTCTCCTATTTTAATAGCTATTCTTATCATAAACCTTTTGCAGAGTATGCAGGTAAGCTTTCTTTCGCATTTCTCTTTAAAAATCTTTAAATTGGAGTTGTGTTCAATTAAATATACTTTCAGATTTTGATCTCCTAAACTTCTTGAAAGAACTTTAGCAATTTTTAGTATTTTCTCCTTGAATTTATCTACATTTTCGTAATTAGTTATGAATGATACGCAAACTGGTAAATAATTTTGCTGTATCATCAAATATGTTGCAATTGGGCTGTCAAATCCCCCCGAAATTAAGGAAACAATTTTTTTCAAACTCTAATTTCCTCCCTATCCCATTCTTTTAAATATTTATCGAACTGTTTACTCGAAATTTTTCTAAAAATCTTGATTTTCTGCTCATTTTCTAATTGCTTTAATTTTAGCATAATATTTTTATTCCGTCTTAGATGATTTTGAGCGTGTGAAAATTCAATTGGAAAAATTTCCTTAAGTTGTTTGAAGTCAATATTAGAGAGAACATCGTAATTCTTAATTACCCAATTACACAAAGGATCTATACTTATTTTAGATTTAAACGCATCTTCCTGCTTTATTGCTAAAGGATACGCCCTGCAAGCGATTGGTTTGATGTCATGAACTTGACAACCGTTCTCATCATGAAAGGGACATTGCTTTTTCTCATTGTCTAACTTGATTCTCCATGTTACTACGAGAATTTTTTTGTTTTTTTCGTCAGGAAATACTAAATCCTCAATAATGTAAAATGGAACATCTCGCTCTTTGGCAATTTCTATTAATCGATCTGCTTCGTCAGGATAAAGAGGAATTCTTTTATAAGTAGGGTATTCTATTGATCCTGGAACCTCCGAGCAACATGTTCCACAGTTAAGGCAATAATACTTTAGATCGTTCATTAAATACTCATTTTAGAACATAAATTAGAATACTTAAATATTACGCTTATAATATTCACAGCATATTTTATGTCTTATCTCAATAATCTTTTAGATATTACAGCATTTTAATTAAAATTTCGCTGGCATTAATTCTAGAAAAAAACTTTTTTTTTTAAGGTTTGAAAAAATGAGGGATTTTAGAATAATTCAACACATGCACCTTCCCCTAGAGTCAGTAACCAATCCAATTTGTATATTAGGTATGCCGGGGATTGCTGATGTTGGAAAATTTGCTGTTGATCAAATTATAGGCCTTTTAAAAGCGAAACCTTTCTTAGAAATTATTTTTAACGATTATCCCGCAGGTGCAATAGTTGATAATAGTATATTATCCGCACCTAAAGCAGAAATAATATTTTGGAAAGACCCACAAGGACTTAGAGATATATTTCTAATAACTGCAGATTCTCAAGCACTTAATCCAAAGGGGATATATAAGATTTCGGATTTTATCGCAGGTTTATTAAAGAAATTTGGAATAAAATTAATGGTATCTCTAGGAGCATTTCCAACAAATAATCAATCAAAGACACCTTCAATCTTTTTTAGTACTACAAATAAGAAATTTATTAATAAATTCATCTCAGATGGAGTATGTAAGAAAATTAAAAAAGGAGTAATCGTAGGAGCAAATGGATTAATACCGACTCTCTTAAAGGCGAGGTTTGACATTGATGGAATCGTTTTTCTTGCAGAAACAGACAATATCGCGGTAATAAATGACGAAATCACTGATTTAAAAGCATCGATATCGCTTATTAATTTATTAAAAGAAAGTTTTCAATTACCAATCGAAAAGAAGTACACTATGGCAAAAATCGATGAAATAACAAAAAATTTGCAAAACAAAAAAGAAAAACTAGAAAGAGAATTGGATTCTTTCCAAATTATAGACAAACATTCAGAGGAGAAAAGGAAGTCGTTATACATCTAATCTACTTTACTTTTTTTATTCTAAATCGAAAAATTTTTTAATTTAGATTTATTATTTTGACTTGTTATGTATTATTGTGCAAGAAAAGGATGTAATAAAGAAGTTACACCTGAGGAGTTGAGAGCTCTACCTGGTATTAAATGTTCTCACTGCGGATATAGAATACTCTATAAAAAAAGACCAGGTGTAATTAAACGTATAAAAGCTGTTTAAGTCCTTACTTTCTTTAATTAAAGTCTAACTTCAAAATTTAGTTTAGTTATTAGCTCTTTATATCTTGTGCGAACTGTTGCCTCGGTAATTCCCGCAATATCCGCAACGGCTTTTTGGGTTCGACGCTCATCTTCTTGAATAGCAGCTATGTATAATGAAGCTGCAGCTAGCCCTGTTGGCGCTTTTCCGGCTGTAATATGATATTTTTGGGCTAAGTCTAAAATTTCAGCCGCCCTATTTTGAGTTTTTCCAGATAATTTCAAATCAGCACAAAATCTAGGAATGAAGTCGATAGGAGAAGTAACCTTAATATTTTTTATATTTAATTCCCTGAGTATTAACCGATAACACCTTCCTAATTCTTTTTTAGTTAGAGAAGAGTATTCAACAAAGTCGTCTAAAGTTTTTGGAATTCCTTTCATTCTACATGCAGCGTATAAAGAAGCAGCGAGCATCGCTTCGATGGATCTCCCTCGAATCAAATTCTTATATACCATTTTTCTATAAATAATAGCTCCGGATTCTTTAAGATTATTAGGTAAATTTAATTGAGAACAGAATCTATCAAGATCGTTCATAGCGTTTGCTAAATTTCTATCGACTGATTTGTGAATCCGAGAGCGAATATGCCATTTTCTCAACCTATGAACTTCTGCTTTCATTTTAGGACTGATTTTTTTGCCGTGAGCGTCTTTATCCTTCCAATCTATGGTTGTACTTAACCCTTTATCGTGTAAAGTAAAAGTTGATGGAGCACCGACTCTGATTTTTTTTGCCTTCTCTTCCGAAGAGAATGCTCTCCAATCTGGACCAGAATCAATAAGTCTCTGAGTTACTACTAACCCACAACTATTACAAATTAGTTCTCCCCTAGATAAATCTGAAATAACGGTTAAATTACCACATTCTGGACATTGCTCTTGAAAACTTTCGTCTTCGTTCTTAGAAGTCATTAAAAGAGTTAACCCTTAACAAAACACGTCTTATTAACTAAAAAAGAAATCTGTATTTTTAAATATTTGGGTCTTGGTAATGTGTAGATTAATATTTCTCCTTCCAAGAATTTGATTATTTGATATCGACAAAAAATTTTAATTGTTCAATTGTTTTTTATATTTTGAACGAATTTGAATTTACTTGGAAAAACTCACGGAAAACACTGCCAGTTAAGAGCTTTTAGAACAGTTTGCCCAAATCCCGATTGCAAAAAAGATGTTTTTTATTGGGAATGTATACACGGATGTAAAGTATTTTTTGAATATCCAATATATGGCAAATTAATCCGACATAAATGTAAAACAATCCCAGCTCGGGGGAAACTCAAAAAAAAATACAGAATCGAGGTAAAAGTACCAACCTTTATAGAAAAAGAATTTTTTGGTTGTCCCATTTGCGGAAAAATCTTTAAAACAAAGGAGCAGCTAAACAATCACATAATAGAATTAAAAAAAACGGATAAAGCACATCAAAACACCTTAGATGAGCAAATTAATCAAAAAAATGGATGGGAACGCAAAGAATTGAAAGAGAAAAATTCACTAAAGAGTCGATACGAACCGCTTTTTGGTAAAATCAGAGTTATAAACAAAAAACAAAAGTAATAAAATATATTGTTAAAATATAATAATATCAAAGAAATAAAATTTTAATAAATTTAACTAACATTATTCTATTATAACTAAAATTAAAATAAATTCTTGATTATTATGTCCCCCGATTATGACGGAGTAATATACGCTTTAATGCAAAAGGACCCCTCCATAATTGCAATAGCTGTTTGGACTGGAAATAGTAATATTGTCTATAGTACTGATAATTGGGATGTAAGTTCAGATATAAGCAAGGTAAATTCAGCTTGGGCTTCTATGAACGCTCAGTTTATTATGATTTCTGAAGTTAAATATTCGGTCTTGCAATGTACAATTGAAAGATTGGTATGCACAAACATTAGAGGACAAGGTCATATTGTAGGTGCAAAGGACGAAGAGCATAAAATGATAGCGTATGTAGATCCAGAGGGAAATATGAACGGAGCGTACATGGATGTTGCGAGAGCGATAGGACAATTAAGCTCGCAGACGCCTTATATGGACACGAGTGCACAATTAGGAACTGCTCAGTCAGGAGCGCCAGCTGCAGGTGGATCTGCTATTGATCCTCAATTAAAAAGTGAAATTACTGCTTTTCTTGATTGGATTAAAGCTGAGGATGGTCTCCAAGGCTATATCAATTATTATCTTCAGCAAAATAACGCAAATATTATAGGCGAATTGGCTAAAATATATAACGATTTAAGGAATATTTGCCAATAACCTAAATGAAATTAATGTTCCATTAGAAAAATAATAAGTTTTTTTTAGGTCAATTATCATAATAATATTAATTTAGAAAGATATTTCCAGAGTTGAGTCTGCTGAAGTTTTTCTTAATTCAAGAAAAAAATTTTGTTCCATCAATGAAATTCTCCTACGATAACTATGTTTTTGCCTTTGATGTAGAAAATAGAATTGGTTATTTTTGGAAAGGAGATTATGCTGAGGAATTTGATGAATTTTACGCTAAAGAAATCATTGATAAATTTAAGGAAAAATTTGGAGATTTGGAATTCAGAATTTTTGATTCCTTGGAATTCAAAGAAGAAGACAACGAGAGCGAAAAATTGATGAAATATCAAATTTTGAAAAACTTGCCTAATAAAACTGTATGGAAGTTAAAAAGAAACTTGTTATCAATTATTAAATTTAAGAATTTAAAGTCTAAAATTAACGAGTTCAAATCATACGAAAAATCTTGGAACTGGCGCAGGAAATTATTGAATCTATATAGCCTTTCTAAATTAATAAATATTATAGTAATATTAATCGCCGCAATTTTGCTTTTTAATCCCATGATTTTAAACTTAAACAGCGGAGCTTTAGCATTGTTTATTGTTTTTCTTCTATTATTAGGATTAACTGTGATTAATTTAATTTTTATTCTATTTCCCATGAAATTACCCGGTATTTTATACGATTTTGGACTGGTTGCCAAACCATCTAGTATATCAGGAGAGAAAATTAAGAAAGCTGAAAAGAGTATAAAGCCTAGCCAACCTAAATTACCTCCTTCTCCCGTTCTTCCTCCGTCTAAAGAAGAAAAGAAATTAAAACCGCATCAGATCGAAATTCAAATTCCCAGATTAGAAAAACCTTCAGTTCCACAAAAAAAAGGAAAAACTAAAGAAAAAGTAGAAGATGAATTCTTTGATGAGGATTTAGATCTTGGAATTCCAGAGGTTCCAGTAGCCCCTCCAAAGCAATCTATAAAACTTGATGCTCCAGGTGTTTCTCCCGAGCTTGTAGAAAAAGTTACTAAAGGTGAAACTAAAGAAGTCAAATATATTCTAGTAAAATGCGATAGATGTGAAGAGA